>NZ_JBHUQX010000387.1:0-8979 GCF_042674225.1 Streptomyces sp. NPDC056948 | reverse complement strand
CCCGCTGCCGCACCGGCAGCGGGGGCGCGGGCATATGTTCTATTCTGCTGACAGGACCACACGGGGGTGGAGTGGGAATGTCCGAGCACGAACAGGACGGCCAGGAGCGCGAGTTCGACCTCAGATGGGCGGACGACGCCGAGCACAAGGAGCCCTCGGCCCGGGCCCGCATGCTCGCCGCACGCTGGAAACACAACCCTCCCGGCCCCGTACCCTTCCGCCCCGAGCCCGACCACCGCTCACGCGGCCGCCGTTCCCGTTCCCGCTCCCGCTCCCGCTCGTCGTGGATCTCCACGGCCGTGGTGTTCGGCTGTGTGGCGGCGCTGATCGTGCTGCTGGGGTACATCAACTTCCGGGCGCCGTAGCGGAGCGTGCACCGAGAGGGCCGGCCAGGCTGCTGCTAGCGTCCCCGCGCGTGGACGACAGTGTGTATGTGGGCAACGCCGGTGCGGACGCCGCGCTGGATCGTGGGTGGATTCTCGGGCACTTCAAGGACGTCGGGGACCCCCGGCACAGCGAAACCGTCGAGATCAAGTGGGGTGTCCATCCTCGGGGTGACGAGCGGGCGCAGTGGGTGCGGGGTGAGGAGCGGACCGCGCTGCTGGTGCTGATCAGCGGGCGCTTCCGGGTGGAGCTTCCCGGGCGCAGCGTGCTGCTGGAGCGGCAGGGGGACTACGTCGTGTGGGGGCGCGGGGTCGATCACTCCTGGGTCGCGGAGGAGGAGTCGGTGGTGCTGACCGTTCGGTGGCCGTCCGTGGCCGGGTACGCGGTGGGCGCGGGCGGCTGACGCCTTTGCTTGTCCTGGGGCCGATCACGACCCGTTCATGGGCGGGGCCGGGTGCACACTGGCATTGGGACGAGTGCCTGACTGCGGGGTGATGCAGATGCACAGCCGCTTCCGGAGCGACCGGCGGTTGACCACCCGTATGGGGGTCACGCTGTTCCTGCTCGGGTTGTTGTACGTGGGGTTCGTGGCAGCGCTGATCGTGCTGCTGAAGTCCTGGGTGCTGGTCGTGGTGGTCGCGGCGGGGCTGTTGGGGGCTCAGTACTGGTTCTCGGACCGGATCGCGCTGTACGCCATGCGCGGGCGGGTCGTGGAGCGGGAGGAGTTTCCCGGGCTGCACGGGGTCGTGGACCGGCTGTGTGCCATGGCCGACATGCCCAAGCCGGTGGTGGCCGTGTCCGATATGGACATGCCGAACGCGTTCGCGACCGGGCGCAACCCGGACCACGCCGTGGTCTGTGTGACGACCGGGCTGCTGCGGCGGCTGGAGCCCGCCGAGCTGGAGGGCGTCCTCGCGCACGAGCTGTCGCATGTGGCGCACAAGGACGTCGCCGTGATCACCGTCGCCTCGTTCCTCGGTGTGATCGCGGGGCTGATCGTGCGGTTCGCCTTCTACTCGCAGTTGTTCGGCGGGGGCCGCAGGGACCAGAACACCGCGGTGATCTTCGCGGCGGTGATGGGTGTCTCGGCGGCCGTGTACGCGCTGAGCTTCCTGCTGATCCGGGCCCTGTCCCGGTACCGGGAACTGGCCGCCGACCGGGCGGCCGCGCTGCTCACCGGCCGGCCCTCGGCATTGGCCTCCGCCCTCACCAAGGTCTCCGGCGACATCGCCCGCATCCCGACCAAGGACCTGCGCACGGCCCAGGCCTTCAACGCCTTCTACTTCACCCCGGCACTGGGCCGCGAGCCCGGTGTCGCACGGCTCTTCTCGACCCACCCCAGCCTGGAGCAGCGCCTCGACCAACTGGGCCGGATCTCCGCCGAACTGGGCGAGGCGGCGACGCCCGGAGGGGTGTGACATGGGGCTGCTGGACATCCTGCTCGGCCGGACCAAGCCGGTCGTGGCGGATCTCGACCGGCTGTTCGCGCTGCCGTCGGCGGCCGTGACCCTGGAGGCCGCGGCGGGCTTCATCCCGACCGGGCAGGGCGCGGTGTGCTTCGCCACGGTCGAGGGCGCGGCCTTCGAGCAGAGCCACCGCGAGGTGCAGGCCCTGCTGGACGCCGACACCGAACGCGACGGTCCACCGGTGGAACTGCGGCAGGACGACTACGGCTACTCCTGGCTGGTCTCGCACCGCGCCCCCGACCAGTTGCACGCGCTGGTGAACGATCTGCACGCCGTGAACAGCCAGATGGAGGTCAACGGCTTCGGCCCGCAACTGCTGTGCTCCCTGGCCGGGTTCCGGGACCGGGCCGGCCGGCGGCTCGCGCTGGTCTACCTCTACAAACGCGGCACCTTCTACCCGTTCGCGCCCCTGCCCGACGAGGCGCAACGGCGTGACAACGCGCTGGAACTCCAGGTGCGGGCGGCGCTCGACGGCGATCTGCGGATCGAGCAGGACCTGGGCCGCTGGTTCCCGGTGTGGGGAGCGCCCGGTCTGTGATCGCCCCTCCCGGATCACCCGTCACGGGCCTGCGCCGCGTGAGTGAATGACCGTATGAGTGAGCTGGTCCCTTTCACGCACACCATCGACTCCCCGCACACCATCGACGGTGAACGACTCAGCGGGCTGTACGGCGGAGCCGGTGCGTCGGCGAGAGCGACTGCCGTGGTCCTGCACGGCGCGGGCAACGGCAGCAAGGAACGGCTGGTGCCGCTGCTGTCGGAGTTCGCCGCACACGGCTGCCACACCCTCGCCTTCGACTTCTCGGGCCACGGGGAGAGCACCGGCCTGCTGCGGGAGCTGAGCCTGCGCCGCCGTTTCGAGCAGGCCGTGTCCGTGATCGACGCGCACGCACGCGGGGACGGGCCGCTGATCCTGGTCGGGTTCAGCATGAGCGGTCAGACGGTGGCCGATCTCGCCCGGCACTACGGGGACCGGGTGGCGGCCCTGGGGCTGTGCGCGCCCGCGGTGTACGCGGCCGAGGCGTGGGACGTGCCGTTCGGGGAGGGCGACGGGCGGTTCAGCGAGATCATCCGCCGGCCCGGCAGTTGGCGTGCGTCGCCCGCGCTCGACGTGCTGCGGGCGTACGAGGGACGGGCGGTGCTCGCGGTGCCGGGCACGGACGAGGTCATCCCGCCCGCCGTGACGGAGGCCGTCTCGGAGGCGCTGTCCCGGCGCGCCCAGTTCACCCACTGGGAACTTCCCGAGGCGGAGCACCGGTTGGGCCTGTGGTTCCGCGACCGTCCCGACGACCGGCGGGCGTTCGTCACCGCCGTGCTGACCGGGCTCGGCGAGCAGGGCTGGACGGCGACCCGGGCGTGGGTGGCCAAGCGGCTCCCGGAGGGCCGTACAGTCGACAAGTCGTCTTTCCTGAAGGGCGGTTGGAGCGCCCAGCTGCGGCGGCTCACCCTCGACGACGGCACCGCCCTCGCCCTGCGGACCTTCGTGAAGCCCTTCTTCCGGCGGCACGCCCCGGGGCTGCTGGCCCGCGAGGCGGAGGTGCTGACACTGCTGGCCGGGCAGGAGGGCGTGCCGGCGCCGGAGCTGATCGGCGTGGACGCGACGGCCGAGCACTGTGACCATCCGTCCCTGTTGATGTCCGTGCTGCCGGGGCGGGTCCGGGTCGACGAGGAGGACCTCGACGCGCGTGTGGAGCTGCTCGCGGCCCAACTGGCCGGGATCCACCGGGTCGTTCCCGAGGAGCGTCCGCGTGCGTACCAGGCGTGGACGTCTCCGCTGCGGATCCCCCCGGGGTGGGAGCGGGCCGTGGACGTCATCCGCCGCGATCCCCCGCCGTACCAGGGCTGTTTCCTGCACCGGGACTTCCACCCCGGGAACGTGCTGTTCACGGGCTCGGGGTCCGGTCTGCGGATCGGCGGTGTCGTCGACTGGGTGGAGACCTCGTGGGGTCCCGCCGACCTGGACGTCGCGCACTGCTCGACGGCGCTCGCGCTGCTGCACGGCCCGGAGTACGGCCTCGGATTCCGGGAGCGCTACGAGGCACACGGCGGCCGGCCCCTGGCCGACGGCCCGGACCATCTGTACTGGCGGCTGCTCGACGCCCTGGCCTACGTCCCCGACGCGGCGAAGCTGGCGCTCCCCTGGCGGGAGCTGGGGCGGACCGACCTGACGCCGGAGGTGCTGGGCGGGCGGCTGGAGGCTTACGTGGCGGGGCTGCTGGAGCGGTACGCCTCAGCCTGAGAGGTGGTGACCGGTTCCGGTGACGGCCGATTGTCAGTGGCGTCCGCGATGATGCGGTCGGGTCGGAGGGACTGGACGAGTGGAGGCCGGGATGGGCGGCGGGGCGCGGCGGTACATCGGGGTGGCGGAGCGGCGGGCCCGCCTCGCGCTGCGGCAGCGGCTGGCCGGGCAGGCGCGGGCGGGGACGCCCGAGGAGGTGGCCGGTTCGCTCGTCGCGCTGCACGGCACGGACCCGGCGACGGTGTACCTGGCCGTGGGCGCGCGGCTCGCGGACCCGGCGGAGACGGTGGCGGAGACCGGGCGCGCGCTGTACGAGGACCGTTCCCTGGTGCGGATGCACGGCATGCGGCACACGGTGTTCGTGTTCCCCACGGCCCTGACCGCGGTCGTGCACGCCTCGACCGGCCTGGCAGTCGCCGCCCGGGAGCGGTCCAGGCTGCTCAAGCACATGGCGACGGCGGGGGCACCGGACGCGGCCTGGCTGAAGGAGGTCGAGGAGTCGACGCTGCGGGCCCTCGCCCGGCGCGGGCAGGCGACGGCCGCCGAACTCGCGCGGGACGAGCCGCGCCTGCGGGAGCAGTTCGTCTACGCGGCAGGGAAGAGCTACGAGGGGGTGCACACGGTCTCGACCCGGCTGCTCAGGGTGCTGGGCGTCGAGGGGAAGCTCGTGCGCGGCCGGCCGCTCGGCTCCTGGACGTCCGGCCAGTTCCGCTGGGCCGTGGCGCCCGAGCACCCCGAGACGGACATCGCCGGGGCGCAGGCGGAGCTGCTGAGACGGTGGCTCGCCGCGTGCGGTCCGGCGACCGAGGCCGACCTGAAGTGGTGGACGGGGTGGCGGGTGACGGAGGTCCGCAGGGCGCTGGCCGCGATCGGAGCCCGGGAGGTGTCCCTGGACGAGGGCACGGGGTACGTGTCCGACGAGGATGCCGACCCGGTCTCCGCCCCCGACGAGCCCTGGGCCGCGCTGTTGCCCGGCCTCGACCCGACGGCGATGGGGTGGCAGCAGCGCGACTGGTATCTCGCGCCGGAGCTGCGGCCCCTGCTGTTCGACGGCAGCGGCAATGTCGGGCCGACGGTGTGGTGGAACGGACGGGTGGTCGGCGGGTGGGCCCAGCGGCCCGACGGGGAGATCACCTGGCGGATCCTCGACGAGGAGGGCGTCGGCCGTGAGGCCCGCGCGGCGATGGGGACGGAGGCGGAGCGGCTGAGCGGGTGGGTGGGGACGACCAGGATCACACCACGCTTCCGCACACCGCTGGAGAAGGAACTGGCGGCGGGGTAGCCGGGCCCTCGCGGCCTCAGGCCCGTACGTACACGCCCGCGCGTGCCGCGGTCGCGGCGGCCTCGGCGGCCCGGTCGGCCGTGGCCCCGTCGAGCCGGGCGCCGCTGATCAGCAGGTGGTAGTAGAGCGGGGCGGAGACGGCGCGGACCACTTCGTGCGTGTCGGTGCCCTCGGGCACCTCTCCCCGGTCGACGGCCTGCCGCACGCAGGGAGCCCATTCCCTGACGCGGATGTCGTAGAAGCGCCGCAGCGCCGCGGCCGTCTTGGGGTCGCAGGTGGCGGCGGCGATCAGCGCTTTGAACAGCGGCCCCTGCCGAGGGTCCGTCAGGGTGCGCTGGACGAGCCGGGCGTTGGCCGTCAGGTCGCCGAGGAGTGAGCCGGTCTCGGTGCGCGGCGCGGACTGCTCGGCCATGTCCAGCAGGAGGTCGGCCACCAGCCCGGTGACCGTCGCCCAGCGGCGGTAGACGGTCGTCTTGCCTACTCCGGCGCGGCGGGCGATGTCGGCCAGGTCCAGGCCGGTGAAGCCCTGCTCGGTCAGGGCGTCCTCGGCCGCTCGCAGCACCGCTTCCCGTACCCGCGCCGTGCGCCCTCCCGGCCGTACGGTCCCCGGCTCGCCTCCGTCAGCCATAACGGCACTTCCGTTCCATTAAGCGATTCACCCTGCTACCTTAGTGACCATTAAGGGAACCATAGACCCGTTAACAGGGTCGCTGTCGAAAGGGGCCGAGATGGAATACAGGCGATTGGGCGCGTCCGGACTCATGGTTCCCGCGCTGAGCTTCGGAGCCGGCACCTTCGGCGGGCGGGGTCCGCTGTTCGGCGCGTGGGGCACGACCGACGCGCAGGAGGCGCGCCGCCTGGTGGACATCTGCCTGGACGCCGGGATCACGATGTTCGACACCGCCGACGTCTACTCCGCCGGCGCCTCCGAGGAGGTGCTGGGGCAGGCGATCAAAGGCCGCCGGGACCAGGTGATCGTCTCCACCAAGACCGGCCTGCCGATGGGGGACGGACCGGGCGACGCGGGCTCCTCCCGCTCCCGTCTGATCACCGCCTGCGAGGACGCCCTGCGCAGACTCGGCACCGACCACATCGACCTGTTCCAGCTCCACGCCTTCGACGCCGGGACGCCGGTCGACGAGGTGCTGGCCGCGCTCGACGCACTCGTCCAGGCGGGCAAGGTGCGCTACACCGGCGCCTCCAACTTCTCCGGCTGGCAGGTGATGAAGTCCCTCGCGGCCGCAGAGAAGCACGGCCGTCCGCGCCACGTGGCCCACCAGGTGTACTACTCCCTGATCGGCCGCGACTACGAGTGGGAGCTCATGCCGCTCGCCCTCGACCAGGGCCTCGGCGCGATCGTCTGGAGCCCGCTGGGCTGGGGACGCCTGACCGGCAAGGTCCGCCGCGGAGCACCGCTCCCGCCCGGCAGCCGGCTGCACCGCACCGCCGAGCACGGCCCGCCCGTCACCGACCAGCACCTCTACGACGTGGTCGACGCGCTGGACGAGATCGCGGAGGAGACGGGCAGGGCCGTGCCGCAGATCGCCCTCAACTGGCTGCTCCAGCGGCCGACCGTGTCCTCCGTCATCATCGGCGCCCGCGACGAGCGGCAACTGCGCCAGAACCTCGGCGCCGTCGGCTGGAGCCTGACGCCCGAGCAGACGGCGAGGCTCGACGCGGCGAGCCACCGCCCGGCGCCGTACCCCTACTTCCCCTATGAACGCCAGGAGGGGTCCGCCCGGCTGAACCCACCGGTGTTCCCCGCGCCGGGAACACCGGTGGGACAGGATCAGCGCGAGTAGCGCATGAACGCCCGCACCATGTGGCACGTCGTGTCCGACGGCGGGTGGACACCGATCTGTTCCGCCGCGCCGCGGATCGTCTCGTTGTGGGCCTGGTTCGGCATGTGGACGCCGGAGTCGAGCAGGGCGATGGCGAGCCGCATCGCCTTGAGCCGACGGTTGTGCGTGATGTACCACGCGCGCGGCCGGCCCGGCGGCAGCGGCCGCTTCTCCACGGGCGCATAGGGCAGGTCGAGCAGGACGGGACGCTTCGCGGTGGACTGGGTGGGCAACGGCTTCGACTTCAGAGCGGCAGCGGGCACAGGCATCCTCCTGTCGCGGTCGGGCGCTCACCGGAGTCCTCTGCGACCCCGGCGCCACCCTCGAACACTGCTTACAGTTTACCGTCCGGCACTGACAACGGGGAGTCCTCCCAGTCCGGCAAATGCCCAGGTGGGAAAGGAAATTGGCGTCACGTCACGGCAGGTCCACGAGGGGCGCCTGAGGCGGCTGGAAATCGAACAACGGCGGCGGCGCGTACCGTGGGCGCATGGAGATCTGGATCAATCCGGCCTGTTCGAAGTGCCGTAGCGCCGTGACACTGCTCGACGCCGAGGGGGCCGACTACACCGTCCGCCGCTACCTGGAGGACGTGCCGAGCGAGGACGAGATCCGTGGCGTTCTCACGCGCCTCGGTCTCGAGCCCTGGGACATCACCCGCACGCAGGAGGCGGACGCCAAGGAGCTCGGACTCAAGGAGTGGCCGCGGGACGCCGGTTCGCGTGACCGGTGGGTCAAGGCGCTCGCCGAGCACCCGAAGCTGATCCAGCGCCCGATCATCACCGCGGACGACGGCACGGCCGTGGTGGGACGTACCGACGAGGCCGTGCGGGACGTCCTGTCGCGTTGACCATCACCCTTGAAGCGTGTGGTGCAGGTCACTTCAGTGACTCCTGTAACCGCTGAGTAACTTCGTTCGGTATCTCGTACATAGCGGCGTACGCTCCCCTACCTCTTCAGGAGGCGCGCATGTCGCGTAGGAGAACTCTCGGCCCGAAGAAGAAGATCGCGCTGCTGGTGAGCGCGGTGACCGTGGCGGGCGGCGGTGCCTTCGTCATGGCGAGCACGTCGAACGCCACGCCGCCGACCACCAAGTCGGCGGCGGAGTCGACGGCCTGCCTGGGACTCGCCACCGCTCTCGGCAACAACGAGAAGTTCATCGCCGATCAGCAGGCCAACCCCGACGCGCAGTCGGAGGCTCGGATCGCCAACCGCGAGGCGGTCGTCGAGGAGATCAAGCGGAAGCAGGACGCGTCGGGGTGCACGGTTGGGGAGTCGGCTCAGGACTCCCAGGCCGCGCAGCCGTCGCAGCCCGCGCAGGGCGGTGAGCAGGCCGACGGCGGCGAGCAGGCCGGCGGCGGTCAGGACGCAGCCGGGGGTGCCGAGGCCTCGCAGCCCGCGGAGTCCGCCCCGGCGGAAAACGCCGGCGGTGGCGCTGCGGCCTCCGGACAGCAGGTGTGCAACGGCTCGACCGTCACGCTCTCCGGCGAGGGCGGTGCGCCTGCCGCGTCCAGCAACCAGTTCCCGGTCGGCACGCAGCTCAAGGTCACCAACCTGGACAACAACAAGTCCACGACGGTGGAGGTGACTTCGGTCTCCGGTAGCTGTGCGCTGCTCAACAACGCGGCCTTCGAACAGGTCCGTGAGCCCGGCAAGTTCCTGATCCGCCGGGCCGTGATCGAGAAGGTGGGGTGATGCCGGACGGCCGAACGGGTCACTGAGGCGGCGGCCCACCCCTCGGCCGCCCCTCGTACGTGTCACCGGTCC
>NZ_JBHUQX010000386.1:0-9003 GCF_042674225.1 Streptomyces sp. NPDC056948 | reverse complement strand
GAGTGGGGCCGCCCGTCGGCCCCTGGGCTTTGCGCCCGGCCGGGCCCCCGGGTCACGCCCGGTCGCGGTGGCTCGTGTCGCACCACGGGTAGCGGCGGCTGCGGCGGCAGGTGCACAGGGCCACGCGGAAGCGGTCGGAGCGGACGACGGAGCCGTCCTCCAGCTCCACCTCCACCGGGCCCTCCACCAGGAGCGGGCCCTTGCGCTGGACGGTGATGCGCCGCGGCGGCGCGGACCGGTCAGAGGGGGAGTTCGGCACGGACGACCACCAGCTCTTCCTTGTTCTCGGTGGCGGGCAGCAGTCCCCGCTGCCGCAGCCAGCGTTCCCGGCCGCGCAGCACCGGCCCGAACGCGATCCGGTGCCGGCAGGTCACCGCGGCCTTCAGACCGGACGCGCGCAGCCGCCCGACGGTCAGGTCCGGATCGCTCAGCGCCGACTGCACGAGAAGGAGCACCCCGCCCGGACGCAGCAGCGCGGGCGCCTCCCGGCAGATCCGGTCGACGACCAGCCGTCCGTCACCGCCCGCGTCCCAGGCACGGGCCGAGCCGCGCGGCTCCCTGTCGCCCTTCGGCGCCGGCACGTACGGCGGATTGGCCAGGACCAGATCGAACGACTCTCCGCGCACGGGATCGAAGAGGTTGCCGTGCCGGATGCGGAGGGGGAGTCCCGCCAGCCGGGCGTTCAGCCGCGCCGCCCACACGGCGCCCCGGGACACGTCCACGGCGGTCACACGAAGACCGCGGCGCGCGGCCGTCAGGGCCAGGGCGCCGGTCCCGGTGCCCACATCGAGGACCTCCGCGCCCGGGGGCAGCGGCTCGTCGGACAGGGCGCCGGCCAGCAGCTCGGTGTCCTCCTGCGGGGCGTAGACGCCCGGGGGTACCAGTGGATTCACGCCGCACGGGTACCCCGGCCATCAGGAGATATGGGTTGCCTCATGAGCAAGCGGTGCACACAGTGACGAACGTGACGCGCGCCAATCGGTGAGCACCCGGACGCCGAAGCGGTCCTCGACGAACTCGGTGGCGTCGATCCCGAAGGCGACATCGGCGGCGAGATGCGGCTCCCGCTCCAGCAGACCGCCGATGACGTCGTGGCGCACCACCTGCTCGTGGACCGCGTCGGCCTCGACGTGCTCGTCGTAGAAGTGCTCGGCCGCGGGCCCGGCGCCCGTGCGGCGCATCGCCTCGGCGAGCCGCCGCGACCCCGGGGACGAGGTGATCTCGACGGCCGCGAAGTGGCCGACCAAGGCGCCCCTGAGGGCCCGGTGCAGACCGAAGAGGGACATGAGGTTCACCGTGACCAGGGCCTCGGCGGTCGCCGCGTCGAGGTAGCGGCCGTACGTGGTGTCCAGCCCCAGGTCCGCCATCAGGTCGGCGAACAGCCGCGCATGCACACGGTCGGCGCGGCCGCCGCCCCACTCGTCGAACTCCACCGCCGCCATCGCCGCCTTCGCCCGGCCCCACAGCCGGGGCAGCACCCAGGCGTGCGGGTCGGCCTCCTTGAGGTGGTACAGGGAGCGCTGGGCCGCGTACTCCCGCACCTGCCACAGCTCGCCCTCGTCACGCAGGAAGTGCGTGACGCCCGTGCCGTGGACGGGTTCGACCAGCAGGCCTCGCAGCGCCTCGGCCACGCTGTCGTGGACCCGGGCGTCGGTGCGCAGCGCGGACAGGAAGCGGTGCTCCAGGGCCGCCCGGGTGCGCAGCAGGTCGGGGTCCCACTCCAGCTCCGGAGCCACGCCCGCGAAGCCGCGGTAGTGCAGCTCGTAGCAGAGATACAGGGCGAGCTGGAGGTCGTCGCCGTACACCTGGGCCCGGATGATCGCCTCGGGGCGGGGCAGCCGGCCCGCGCCCCGCAGGTACGCCTCGACACCCCTGCTCAGCGGGCCGCGCGGGCCGGGCAGGGGCGGTTCTTCGCGGTCGTGCTCCATGCGCGCCGGGTACCCGGGCAGGGCCCGGTCACCCGCCCGCGTCACTCTCCCCCGGACTCCTCCTGCGCGCGCTCGTTCGGTGTGGTGGCATCGCCGGCCTCACCCCGGTGGCGTCGCTGCCCGTCGGAGTCCTCGGTGCGGTTCTCGGCATCCTCTATCTCGCGCAGGACCTCCTCGAGCGCCGTCTCGGGCTGCTTGCCGGAGGCCTCGTGGTTCTTGTCGTGGGACATGTGGGTCTCCTTTCCGCGTCCGGTGTGTTCCGTGCGTCCGGCCGGATCACGTCCGCCGGTGCTCAGTGGGCAGCGGCGGCGATGCGCAGCGGCACCGGGTCAGGAGGGGCGGCCTCCTCGTTGTCCCGGATGACTTCCGCCCACCAGGACGGGCCGTCCTCGATGTGGCGCAGCAGCACGCCCTCGCGGATCGCCCAGGGGCAGACCGTGACGGACCTGATGCCGCTCAGCTTCATCGCGGTGTGCGCGACCACCGCGCCGGCCAGGCTCTGTGAGGCCCGCGGCGCGGAGATGCCGGGCAGGCGCGCGCGGTCGGCGGCGGGCAGGGCGGCCAGCGTCGTGATCGCCTCCCGCAGCCCCACGCGGTGCAGTTCCCGGTCCACGAACGGGCCGTGGCGTCCGGGTGCGGCGCCGCACAGGCGGCCGAGCTGCTGGAACGTGCGGGAGGTGGCGACCGCGGTACGCGGGCCCTCCCAGCGGATCCGCGCCGCGACGTCCCGCAGTTGATGGCGGACTCTGCGGCGCAGCGCCCGGACCCGCTCCGGCGACGGCGGGTCCTCGCCCTCGAAGAACTCGTGGGAGAGCCGCCCCGCGCCCAGCGGCAGCGACGCCACGAAGTCGGGCAACCGGCCGCGCCCGAAGGCGACTTCGAGTGAACCGCCACCGATGTCGAGCAGGGCGAGCGGCCCCGACCGCCAGCCCATCCAGCGCCGGGCCCCGAGAAACGTCAGTTCGGCCTCGACCTCACCCGGCAGGGTGCACAGGTCCACGCCGGTACGGGCCCGGACGGTGTGCAACACCTCGTGCCGGTTCGGCGCGTTGCGCACCACGGCGGTCGCGAAGGCGAGCGGCCCGGCCGCGCCCCACCGGATGGCGGTCCTGCTCGCCTCGGCGACCGCGTCGACGAGTTGTCCGACCGCCTGCTCAGGGATGGGTTCCCCCGGTGTGACCTGTGCGGACAGCCTGAGCCGCCACTTCGCGGTGTGCACCGGCAGCGGTACACCGTCCTCCGCGTCCGAGACGACGAGTCTGACCGTGTTCGATCCCACATCCATCACGCTGATTCGCATGGGGCGTGGGTACCCAATTACGCGCCGGGGCAACGGAAGCGTGCGCGGAGTACGGCGAAGTCACGCCACCGGAGACAGGCACTCCGTCATTGTATTCCTTGACAGGCATATAACGGCAGAGGCATATTGAAGGCATGTCCGACGCCGCCCTCTGGACCGCCCTCGCCGACCCCCACCGGCGGGCCATCGTCGCGCTTCTCCTGGAGCGGCCCCGGGCCGTCGGTGAGATCGTCGAGGCGTGCGGACTGAGCCAGCCGAGCACCTCGAAGCACCTGAAAGTGCTGCGGGAGGCGGGCCTCGTCCGGGTACGGCAGGAAGCGCAGCGACGCGTCTACGCCCTCGACCCCGGCCCGATCGCCGCACTCGACGCCTGGCTCGCCCCGTACCGCAAGCTCTGGAACGAGAGCCTCGACGCGCTGGGCCGCCGCCTCGACGAGACGCCGGACACCCCGGAACCACCCGCACCGAAGGACTGATCCCCCATGGCAGCCGAACTCACCGGCACCTATCTGACCCTGGACGACGGCCGCCCCGCCGTCCGCTTCAGCCGCACCTACGACCACCCCGTCGACCGCGTCTGGCAGTTCGTGACCGATCCGGACGAACTGGAGCGCTGGTTCCCCTCCCGCGCCGAGATCGAGCTGCGCCCCGGCGGCGAGGTGAGGTTCAGCGGCGACCCGCACATGGCGGACTCCACGGGCCGGGTCATCGCCGTCGACCCGCCCCGGCACCTGTCGTTCGAGTGGGGCGGGGACGAACTGCGCTTCGACCTGGAGGAGGCCGAGGACAAGCGCACTCGCCTCACGCTCACCAACGTCCTGGGCGCCGAGGACTCCGCCGCCCGCAACGGCGCCGGCTGGGAGGTGTGCCTGACCGCACTGGACGCCAGGGCGCGCGGCGAGCAGGCCGCCGGTCCGCACGCCGGGGCCGACGCGCCCTGGCGGGAGCTCTACGCCGCCTATGTGGCGGCCGGGGTGCCCTCCGGCGCCCCGGTGCCCGGGGTGGAGTGACCTCTCACGTCATCTGCCGCCGCACCAGCTCGTGCAGCCGGCCGTTCGTGTCGGCGAGCAGTTGGTCGGGCGGGCCCTGCTGGATGACCTTGCCGTCCTCCATCACCACGACCCGGTCGGCGTCCATCACGGTGGACAGCCGGTGCGCGATGACGACCCGGCTCGCGTTGAGCGCCTTGGTGCTCTCGATGACGGTGCGCTGGGTCTCGTTGTCGAGGGCGCTGGTCGCCTCGTCGAAGAAGAGGATGCGCGGCCGGCGGATCAGCGCCTGCGCGATCATCAGCCGCTGGCGCTGACCGCCGGAGACGGCGCCGCTGCCCGAGACGATGGTGTGCAGGCCCATCGGCATCCGCTTGATGTCCTCGGCGAGGCCCGCCATCTCGGCCGCCGCCATCGCCTCCTCCGGCGTGTACGGCTCGGTGCCGCAGATGACGTCCAGGATCGAGCCGGTGAACGGCTGCGCGTGCTGGAGCACCACACCGCACTGGCGGCGCACCGCCGACTGGTCGAGAGCCCCCAGGTCCTGCCCGTCGTACAGCACGCTGCCCGACAGCGGCCGGTCGAAGCCGATCAGCAGGCGCAGCAGCGTCGACTTGCCGCAGCCGCTGGGGCCGACGACCGCGACGAACTCGCCCGGCTTCACCTCGAACGACACGTCGTCCAGGATCAGCGGACCGTCGTCCGAGTACCGGAAGGACACCCGCCGGGCCTCGATCGCGCCGGACAGCGGCCCCGGCCGGGTGCTCGCCGTCCGCACCTCCGGCGTCGCGTCCAGCACCGGCCTGATCTCCTCGAACAACGGCAGCGCGGCCACCGCGGAGACGAAGGAGCCGGTCAGCTGGGTGACGGAGGTCAGCACCATCGTCACCGAGGTGTTGAAGGTGAGGAACGCGGCCGCGGACATCGAGCCCCGGGCCGGGCCGGCCAGCAGCATGAACATCACCAGCGTGCACAGCGGCAGATACACCGCGCCCAGCACCGTCGAGAGGTTCTTGATACGGCCGACCTTCTGCTGGAGCTCACGGCTGTGCGCGAACTCCGAGGCCCACGCGGCGTACGCGTAGTTCTCGGCGGCGGCCACCCGCAGCTTGGGCAGGCCGCGCAGGGTCTGGAACGCCTGGTTGTTCAGCTTGTTGGAGAGCACCACCAGCCGCCGCTGCCAGCGCACCTGCCACAGTCCCAGCCCCAGGAACACCGCCGCGATGACGACGAGCATGCCGATCGCGGCCATCGCCATCGGCACGCTGAACCACAGCAGCAGCCCCAGGTTCATCGCCCCGATGGTCACCGACTGGGCGACCGTCGGCCCGACTCCCGCCAGCAGCCGGCGGATGGAGCTGATGCCCATGGCCGCGCTGGCCAGTTCACCGGTGGAGCGCTCGGTGAAGAACCGCGTCGGCAGTCTGAGCAGCCGGTCCCACACGGCCGGCTGGAGCGTGGCCTCGATCCGGCCCTCGATCCGCAGGATGGTGAGGTTCTGCAACAGCATGAAGGCCGCCGCCACCACGCTGCTGAGCATCACCGCCAGGCACACCTGCACGATCAGGCCGGTCTGGGCCTTCGGCACGAACTCGCCGAGCACCTTGCCGGTCGCGATGGGCACCATCGAGCCGATCGCCACCGTGACCAGGCCGCTCAGCAGCAGACCGGTCAGGTCGCCGCGCATGCCCTGCATACAGAACCGCAGCAGCCCGAGCGGGCTGAGCCGACGCTCGGGCAGCGGACGGTAGAACATCACCGCACGCGGCTCGAACTCGTCGACGTTGGCCTTCTCGATGGGCGTCTCACGGCCGGTCGACGGATGGACGGCGACATATCCGCCGCGCCGCCACAGCAGCGCCACCGGCGCGCCCGACAGGGCCCGGTGGCCGACCAGCGGCCCCACGTTGTCCCGCCACCAGCGGCCGTCCAGGCGCACGGCCCGGGTGCGGACGCGGGAAGCCAGGGCGACCTGCTCGACCGGGTCGAGGCGGTCGCCGCCGGTGCCCTTCTGGGTGGGCTCGGTGAGGCGGATCCCGGCCGCCTGCCCGACCAGCTTGCAGGCCGCGTACGAGGCGTCGGCATCGGCCGCGGTGGTCCGCTTCGACGACCGCTTGCCGATGGAGGCGAGCAGCGTCTGGTCGGCCTGGGCGCGGACCGCCTCACCGGCCTTGATGCCCTCGGCCGTACGCGTCTCGTGGGTGCGCTCGAGCTGCTCGATCCAGCGGTCCAGCGTGGTCAGCAGCCGGTACTGCTGGTCGACCATGCTCTGCCACAGGCCCGGGTCCATCAGCAGGTCGGCCGCGGCCTCCGCGCCGTACAGCGAGCCGTACTGCACGCTGCCCGGCGGCACCTGCATCCAGAACACGTCGTCGTCCGTGGGCGCCGCGGCCCGCTCGGTCGCCATCGGCGCCTGGAAGAGGATGGACAGGCTGCGGCCGACGCCCAGGGCGAGCGCGTACTCCAGCGGACTCGTCGTCGGAGGCACGTACTGTGGATTGCCGTACTCGTCGTACGACCACGTCGCGGTGTCGGCGGGCTGGTACAGCTCGCGCAGGCCGATGCGGTGCACCACGCAGTCCCGCAGCGGGCGGGCCACCAGCGTGTGCTGCGGGCCCGGCACCGGGCCGAGCACCAGCGAGCCCGCCTCCAGACGGCCCAGATGGTGCCAGTGCCCCTGCTGTCCGGCGTCCACCGCGAACAGGTCGACGGCACCCGCCGCGACCAGCCACAGCACCTGCGGACCCTCCAGGTCGAGACGGTTGAACCCGGCGCAGTCGATGCGCGAGCCCATCTGCCCGAACGCGTTGAGGACGAGGTCACCCTCATGTCCCTGAACGGTCGTCACCTCACCGCTCCCTGACCAGCGTGGCGTACGCGCCGCCGCGCGCCACCAGCTCCTCGTGCCGTCCCCGCTCCACGACCGTGCCGTGCTCGAGGACGACGATCTCGTCGCTGTCGCGCACGGTGCTGAGCCGGTGCGCGATCACCACACAGGCACAGCCGCGCCGGCGCAGGTTGTCCATCACGACCAGCTCGGTCTCCGCGTCCAGCGCGCTCGTCACCTCGTCGAGCACCAGGATGCTCGGCCGGCGCACCAGCGCCCGGGCGATCTCCAGACGCTGGCGCTGCCCGCCGGAGAAGTTGCGGCCGTCCTGCTCGACCTTGCTGTGGATGCCGCCGGGGCGGCGCGTGACCACGTCGTACAGGGCGGCGTCCCGCAGCGCGTCCTCCACCGCGTCATCCGGGATGGACGGGTCCCACAGCGCCACGTTGTCGCGGATGGTGCCCTCGAAGAGGAACACGTCCTGGTCGACGAAGGAGACCGAGGCGGCCAGCGCCCCGCGCGGAATGTCGTCGATGCGCTGCCCGTCGATGCGGATCACGCCCTCCCACGGCGCGTACAGGCCGGAGATCAGCCTCGACACCGTGGACTTGCCGCTGCCGGAACCGCCGACCAGCGCGACCTGCCGGCCCGGGCCGACCGTCAGATCGAAGCCCGTGAGCAGGGGCTTGTCGAGCGGGCTGTAGCCGAAGGTGATGTTCTCCAGCTCGACGTGGCCCTGGAGACGGCGCGTCGACTCGCCGGAGTCGGGCCGGCCGTAGAGCGGGTCGGCCTTGAAGTTCTCCACGTCCTTCAGCCGGGCCACGTCGGCCGCGAAGTCCTGGATGCGGCCCGCGACGCCGTTGAGCCGGGTCAGCGGGGCGGTGAACCGGGCGACCAGGGCCTGGAAGGCGACCAGCAGGCCGACCGAGATATGGCCCTCGACCGCCCGCATGCCGCCGATCCAGAGGATGAGCCCGCTGTTGAGGGTGGCCAGGGTCGGCGCGACCACGCCCAGCCAGGCGCTCGGCACGCCGAGCCGCTGCTGCTCCTCCAGCGTGGTGGCGTGCTGCCCGGCCCACTTGCGGAAGTAGCCGTCCTCGCCGCCGGTCGCCTTCATCGTCTCGATCAGCTGAAGACCGGTGTAGGCGGTGTTGGTGAGCCGGGCCGAGTCGGCGCGCAGCTTCGCCGTACGGGTCGCGCGCAGCCGCACGACCACCCGCATGGCCACGATGTTCAGCAGCGCCACGCCGATGCCGACGAACGTCAGCTGCGGGTCGTAGCTGTACAGCAGCACCGCGTACAGGACGACCACGATCGCGTCCACGCCCGCCGCCGCGAGGTCGCGGGACAGGGTCTCGGCGACCGCGTCGTTGGACTGCAGCCGCTGCACGAGGTCGGCCGGGCTGCGCTGGGAGAAGAACGTCACCGGCAGCCGCAGCAGATGCCGCAGGAAGCGGGCGCTGGACAGGGTGGAGGAGATGATGCGGCCGTGCAGCAGGTTGGTCTGCTGGAGCCAGGTCAGCACGACGGTCAGCAGCACGCACGCCGCCATCGACGCGAACAGCACGTTGAGCAGCGAGGTCTGGTTGCCGATCAGGAACTCGTCGATGTAGGTGCGGCTGAGCGCGGGCACCGCCGCGCCGACCGCCACCAGCAGCAGGCTCGAGAGCACCGCGGCGGGCATCGTGCCCGCGGTGCCGCGCAGCCGGGCGGGCATCGCGCCCAGGACGCCGGGCTTGCGGCCGCCCCGGGTGAAGTCCTCGCCGGGCTCCATGACCAGCACGACACCGGTGAAGCTGCCGTCGAAGTCCTCCATGGGGACGAAGCGGCGGCCCTTGCCGGGGTCGTTGATGTAGACGCCGCGGCGGCCGGGGAGCTGGTGTCGGCGGGCCGCAAGCCGGACACCCCGCTGAGCGTCACGGTCGCCGGTACGACGGGAACCCGTACACGAAGGACGGC
>NZ_JBHUQX010000385.1:0-9044 GCF_042674225.1 Streptomyces sp. NPDC056948 | reverse complement strand
GGCATGTACGGGGCCCTCCTTCGAACGACTGATCAGCCTCCGAACTCCTGCAGACCCTTCTGCGCCTGGTCCAGCAGCGCCTGGCGGCCCTCGAGCTCACGCTCGAGCTTGTCGGCCTTGGCGTTGTTGCCCTGCGTACGGGCCTGCTCGATCTGGCCCCGCAGCTTGTCCACCGCGGCCTGGAGCTGGCCGGTCAGACCCTCGGCACGCGCGCGTGCCTCCGGGTTCGTCCGGCGCCACTCGGTCTCCTCGGACTCCTGGAGGGCCCGCTCGACGGCGTGCATCCGGCCCTCGACCTTGGGGCGCGCGTCGCGCGGCACATGGCCGATGGCCTCCCAGCGCTCGTTGACGGAACGGAACGCGGCCCGGGCCGCCTTCAGGTCCGTGATCGGCAGGAGCTTCTCGGCCTCCTCGGCCAGCTCCTCCTTGAGCTTCAGGTTCTCCGACTGCTCGGCGTCGCGCTCGGCGAAGACCGAGCTGCGGGCCGCGAAGAACACGTCCTGGGCGCCGCGGAAGCGGTTCCACAGATCGTCCTCGTGCTCACGCTGCGCACGGCCCGCGGCCTTCCACTCGGCCATCAGCTCGCGGTAGCGGGCTGCCGTCACACCCCAGTCCGTCGAGTTCGACAGCGCCTCGGCCTCGGAGACCAGCCGTTCCTTGGTCCGCCGCGCCTCCTCGCGCTGGGCGTCGAGCTGCGCGAAGTGCTGCTTGCGCCGCTTGGAGAACGCCGACCGCGCGTGCGAGAACCGGTGCCACAGGTCGTCGTCGGACTTGCGGTCCAGGCGAGGCAGGCCCTTCCAGGTGTCCACCAGGGCCCGCAGCCGCTCACCGGCCGCCCGCCACTGGTCGGACTGCGACAGCTCCTCCGCCTCGGCGACCAGCGCTTCCTTGGACTTGCGCGCCTCGTCGGACTGCCGCGCCCGCTGGGCCTTGCGCTCCTCGCGGCGTGCCTCCACCTGCTCCACGAGCTTGTCCAGCCGGACCCGCAGGGCATCCAGGTCGCCCACCACGTGGTGCGCGTCGACCTGCTGCCGGATGTGGTCGATGGCGACCTGAGCGTCCTTCGCCGAAAGGTCGGTGGTCTTCACTCGCTTCTCGAGGAGGCCGATCTCGACAACCAGGCCCTCGTACTTGCGCTCGAAATAGGCCAGCGCCTCCTCGGGGGAGCCTGCCTGCCAGGAACCGACGACCTGCTCGCCCTCGGCCGTACGCACGTACACGGTCCCCGTCTCGTCGACGCGGCCCCACGGGTCGCTGCTCACAGCGCCTCCTCCACATGATGCCTGCGAGGGGCCTCAGCACCCCCGGGCATCGTCCACAGTTTCGTCACGGCCAACATAGGCGACCGGCGGGGGGCGTGTCCGCATCCCGCGCGACCGAAATTTCGCAGTTGGGGGTCAGGATTTGGTGATCGCGGCCTTGTTGATCACGACCGTCGCATTGGGCGCCGTGTTGCCCGTCTGAGGGTCGGGAGCCTCCGCTCCGGCCTTGGCGATCTTCGTCAGGACCTTCATGCCCGCCTCGGACACCGTACCGAACGGTGTGTAGTCGGGCGGCAGCTGACTGTCCTGGTAGACGAGGAAGAACTGGCTGCCGCCGCTGTCCCGCCCCTGCTTCGTCTGGGCGTTGTACTGGTTCGCCATCGCGACCGTGCCCGCCGGGTACACCCCGCCCTTGAGGCTCTTGTCCTTGAGGTTCTCGTCCGGGATCGTGTAGCCGGGTCCGCCCATGCCGGTGCCCTGCGGGTCACCGCACTGCAGGACGTAGATGCCCTGGTTGGTGAGCCGGTGGCACTTGCTGTGGTCCAAGTACCCCTTGCCGAGAAGGTAGTTGAACGAGTTGACGGTGTGCGGCGCCGCCGACGCCTTCAGCGCGACGTCTATCTCACCGCACGTCGTGTCGAGCTTCATCGTGTACTTCGCCGACTCGTCGATCGACATCGCCGGTTCCTTCTTCCAGGTCTCCGACTTGACCTTGCCCGCGGCGGGCTTGTCGCACGGGTCCGGGGCCTTGCTGGGCGTGGCGCTCGGAGTGACGTCCGCGTTCGCGTTCTCCTTCTTGCCGTCGTCCTCGAACGGCTTGGTCAGGAAGACCGTCACGGAGAGCACCACGATCACGCCGAGAACCGAGGCGATCACGGAGTTGCGGATACGGGCCTTGCGTCGAGCGTCCGTGCGTCGCTGCTGCTGCCGCAAGAACTTCTCCCGGGCGAGCTGACGCCGCCGCTGTTCCTGGCTGACCACCGGGTTCTCTCCTCATGGGTCTCGAACGTCGACCGGTACGCGTGCGTCGTGTGTGCCGACCGCCTGCGTGTGCCCCGTACCGTATATGGGTTCGCTGAGGAATCGGCAGCGCCGGTAGGCTCTGTCACCAGCCGCAGCCTCCCGTATCGACACAACGAAGGACGATCGTGCTCATTGCAGGGTTCCCCGCCGGGGCCTGGGGGACGAACTGCTACCTCGTCGCCCCCGCCGCCGGTGAGGAGTGCGTGATCATCGACCCCGGCCATCAGGCCGCCGACGGTGTCGAGGAAGCGATCAGAAAACATCGGCTCAAGCCCGTCGCCGTCGTCCTCACCCACGGCCACATCGACCACGTTGCCTCGGTCGTCCCGGTGTGCGGCGCGCATGACGTGCCGGCCTGGATCCACCCCGACGACCGGTACATGATGAACGACCCCGAGAAGGGGATCGGCCGTTCCATCGGGATGCCGCTCCTGGGCGAGCTGACCGTGGGGGAGCCGGACGACGTCAAGGAGCTGGCCGACGGGGCGAAGCTGGAGCTGGCGGGCCTGGAGTTGTCCGTCGCGCACGCGCCCGGCCATACCAAGGGGTCGGTGACCTTCGGCATGCCCGAGGCGGCGGACATCCCGCCGATCCTGTTCTCGGGCGACCTGCTGTTCGCCGGCTCCATCGGACGCACCGACCTGCCCGGCGGTGACATGGCCGAGATGCTCGACTCGCTGGGCCGCGTGTGCCTGCCGCTCGACGACTCGACCGTGGTGCTGTCCGGCCACGGCCCCCAGACGACCATCGGCCAGGAGCGCGCCACCAACCCGTATCTGCGGCAGGTGGCGGCCGGCCAGGGAGCCCACGACGCTCCCCGACGAGGAATGTGACGAGACCTTCCGTGAGCACCTTCAAGGCCCCCAAGGGCACGTACGACCTGATCCCGCCGGACTCCGCGAAGTACCTGGCGGTGCGTGAGGCGATCGCCGCGCCGCTGCGGGACTCCGGCTACGGCTACATCGAGACGCCGGGCTTCGAGAACGTCGAGCTCTTCGCACGCGGTGTCGGCGAGTCGACGGACATCGTCACGAAGGAGATGTACGCCTTCGAGACCAAGGGCGGCGACAGGCTGGCCCTGCGCCCCGAGGGCACGGCCTCGGTCCTGCGCGCCGCGCTGGAGGCCAACCTGCACAAGGCGGGCAACCTCCCGGTCAAGCTCTGGTACTCCGGCTCGTACTACCGCTACGAGCGTCCCCAGAAGGGCCGTTACCGCCACTTCTCCCAGGTCGGTGCCGAGGCGATCGGCGCGGAGGACCCGGCGCTGGACGCCGAGCTGATCATCCTGGCCGACCAGGCGTACCGCTCGCTGGGCCTGAGCGACTTCCGGATCCTGCTCAACAGCCTGGGCGACAAGGAGTGCCGCCCGGTGTACCGGACGGCACTGCAGGACTTCCTGCGCGGCCTGGACCTGGACGAGGACACCCTGCGCCGGGCGGAGATCAACCCGCTGCGTGTCCTGGACGACAAGCGTGAGTCGGTCCAGAAGCAGCTCGGGGACGCCCCGCTGCTGCGCGACTACCTCTGCGACGCGTGCAAGACGTACCACGAGGAGGTCCGCGAGCTGATCACGGCTGCGGGCGTCGCCTTCGAGGACGACGTGAAGCTGGTCCGCGGCCTGGACTACTACACCCGCACCACCTTCGAGTTCGTCCACGACGGTCTGGGCTCCCAGTCCGCGGTGGGAGGCGGCGGCCGTTACGACGGTCTCTCCGAGATGATCGGCGGCCCGGCCCTGCCGTCCGTCGGCTGGGCCCTCGGCGTCGACCGCACGGTCCTCGCCCTGGAGGCGGAGGGCATCGAGCTCGAACTCCCCGCGAGCACCAGCGTGTTCGCCGTCCCGCTCGGCGAGGAGGCCCGCCGGGTCCTGTTCGCCAAGGTCACGGAACTCCGAAAGAACGGCATCGCCGCGGACTTCTCCTACGGCGCCAAGGGCCTCAAGGGCGCCATGAAGAACGCCAACCGCAGCGGCGCCCGCTACACGGTCGTCGCCGGCGAACGCGACCTCGCCGAGGGCGTCGTCCAGCTCAAGGACATGGAGTCGGGCGAGCAGACGGCGGTCGGCGTGAACGAGATCGTGGCGGAGCTGGAAGCCCGGCTGGGCTGACATGAGCGCGAAGGCGCCGGAGACACCCGGCGCCTTCCTCACTGCTCCAGCAGCCCGTACCGCATCGCGCTGGTGACGGCCGCCGTCCGGTCGTCCACCCCGAGCTTGCCGAAGATCCGCAGCAGATACGTCTTCACCGTCGACTCCCCGATGAACAACCGGCGCCCGATCTCCGCGTTAGTGCAGCCCTCGGCGACCAGGCGCAGTACGGCCGTCTCGCGCTCCGACAGCCGGGGCCGGTCCGGCTTGGTCCGCAACTGGTCCACCAGCCGGGCCGCGACCGACGGCGCCAGGACCGTCTCCCCGCGGGCCGCCGCCCGTACCGCCTCCGCGAGTTCAACACGCGGCAGGTCCTTCAGCAGATAGCCCGCGGCCCCCGCCTCCACCGCCCGCAGGATGTCCCGGTCCGTCTCGTACGTCGTCAGCACGACCACCCGGCACGGCAGCCCGGCCCGCGTCATCCGCACGATGGAGTCCACACCCCCGCCACCCGGCATCCGCAGATCCATCAGCACGATGTCCGGCCGCAACTCCGCCGCCAGCGCCTCCGCCTGCGGACCGCTGGACGCGTCGGCGACGACCTCCAGGTCCGGCTCGGCACTGAGCATCGCCCGCAGCCCCTCCCGCACGACGGGATGGTCGTCGGCCAGGATGATCCGGATCATGGCATCTCCCTCCTCACGACCGGCAGCCGGACGGTCACGGCCGTGCCGTCACCCGGGGCACTGCGTACCTCCGTGGTCCCGCCCACCTCGACGGCCCGGGCCCGCAGCCCCGCGAGACCGTACCCGCCGCGGACCGCTGCCGGGTCGAAGCCGCAGCCGTCGTCCCGTACGGACACCATGAGCGAGTCGTCCCCGTACGCCAGCGACACACCGACCGTCACCGAACTCCCCGCGTGCTTACGGGCGTTGGCCAGGGCCTCCTGGCAGGCGCGCAGCGCGACCACCTCGGGACCGGCGGGCAGCATCCGCACCGGCCCGGTCACCTCCAGCGTCGCGTCATGGCGCGCGGCGAGCCGGCGCAGCGCGTCCGGCAGGGACGCGCCGTCCAGGTCGGCGGGAGCGCCCCCGGCGACCAGGGCCCGGGCCTCGGCGAGATTCTGCCGGGCCGTCTCGTCCATCAGCCGCAGATGACGCCGCGCCTCGGGCACATCGTGATCCAGCTCCGCCTCGACCGCCTGGACCAGCATCACCAGACTCGTGAACCCCTGCGCGAGCGTGTCGTGGATCTCCCGGGTCAGCCGCTCCCGCTCGGCCAGCGCCCCATGGGCCTCGGACAGCCGGCCGATCTCGTGCCGGCTCGCGTCCAGCTCCGCGATCAACTCGGCCCGCTCCTGGCTCTGCTCGATGATCCGGATCGTCCAGCTGCCGAGCGCCACCGAGAACACCAGGGTCACCAGGCAGAAGAGCAGGTTGAAGACCACATCCCGGGTGTCGGGGCGCCACAGCAGCGCCCAGCCCACCACGGGCACGAGGTTGATCACGGCCACGGCCGCCAGCGCCGACCGCAACCGCAGCGTCATGAAGCACTGCGGGATCAGCGCGAAGGCCAGCAGCCGCGTTTCACCGGCGAGCACCGCCGACGGCAGGAACAACGCCAGCGCCGCCGTCAGATAGCCGATCGTCCGCCGCTGGTCGGGCGGATCGCCCTGGATCAGACGGCGCCCGACCAGCACGTACAGCGGAACGAGCGGGACGAGCAGCGCGGAGGCGACCGCGCGGACCGGCCAGCCGGGATCCTCGGCCGCCAGCACATAGGCCACGGTGGCCATCCAGATGAGCACGAAGTACGTGTCCCAGAGCCGGAACGAGCGCTCCCAGGTGTAGGCGCTGCCGGCATCCGCCGCATCGCTCATCCCTCGCGCCGGTCCTTCCAGCGGAATGTCAGCAGGCACAGCGCCAATCCTCCGACGCACCACGCGGCGAGCACCAGAGCCACGCGTCCGAGCTCCCAACTCCCCGCCTGCTCCAGCACCTGCGCCGACTCCGGCAGGAACACCCCGCGCAGCCCCTGGCACATCCACTTCAGCGGGAACAGCGCACCGACGTTGAGCATCCAGTCCGGAATGGTGCCGATGGCGATGTACACCCCGGAGATGAACTGCAGCACCAGGAACGGCAGGACGACCACGGAACTGGCGCTGGCCGCGGACTTCGGGACCGAACTGATAGCGATGCCGAGCAGCGCGCACGCCGTGATCCCCAGCACGAAGATCCACGCCAGGTCGAACCAGCGGCCCGCGTCCGAGGGCAGGTCCACGTCGTACAGGGTCGTACCGACGGCGAGCAGGATCACCGTCTCCAGCAGCCCGGTGAAAAGAACCAGCCAGATCTTGCCCAGGAAATACGCCGTCGCCGGCATCGGCGTGCCGCGCAGCCGGCGCAGCACCTTGTCCTGCCGCTCGACGGCGATCGAGATGCCGAGCGCCTGGAAACTCGTCGACATGATGCCGGCGGCCATCATCGCCGGGACGTACAACTGCGAGGCGGTGATGCCCGCGCCCTCCACATCGTCCTTGAAGATCGACGCGAACAGGAAGAGGAAGACGACCGGGAAGGCGAAGGTGAACACCACCTGGTCGCGCTGCCGGAAGAACTGCCTGATCTCCAGCGCGCCCCGCCCCAGCCCGAGCCCCCAGGCACCGGGCAGCCGCTCGCCACCGACCTCACCGCGCTCCCGTACGACGGTCGTGGTCATCCCAGGTCCTCCTGACCGGTGAGCCGGAGATAGACGTCCTCCAGCGTGGGGCGGCTCACCGTCAGCCCCGGGATCTCGCCGTCGAAGCGCCGCAGGAGCCCGGCGACCGTGCGGGTCGGCGTCTCGGTGCGCACCACGCGCGGCGTGCCGTCCGGCTCCGTCCACTCGACAGCGGCCTCGGTGCCGAACCGCTCCCGCAGCGCCCCGGGCTCGCCCTCGGCGACGATCCGGCCCTTGGCGACGATGGCCAGCCGGTGCGCGAGGGCCTCCGCCTCCTCCAGGTAATGAGTGGTCAGCAGGATCGTCGTGCCGTCGTCGGCCAGGGCGCGGATCAGCGACCAGAACTGCCGCCTGGCCGCCGGGTCGAACCCGGTCGTCGGCTCGTCCAGGAGCAGCAGGTCCGGGCCGCCGATCACACCGAGCGCCACGTCCAGGCGCCGGCGCTGACCGCCCGACAGCGCCTTGATCCGGCTGTCCGCCTTCGCCTCCAGACCGACCAGGCCGATGACCTCCTCGGGGTCGCGCGGCCGGGGGTAGTAACGGGCGAAGTGCCGAACGGTCTCCCGGACCGTCAACTCGGCGGGCGCGGATTCGTCCTGCCAGACGATTCCG
The DNA here is from genome assembly GCF_042674225.1 of Streptomyces sp. NPDC056948. Classification (NCBI taxonomy): domain Bacteria; kingdom Bacillati; phylum Actinomycetota; class Actinomycetes; order Kitasatosporales; family Streptomycetaceae; genus Streptomyces; species Streptomyces sp. NPDC056948. The sequence goes on along the minus strand of NZ_JBHUQX010000385.1, from coordinate 1,340 downwards.
ACGCGTGAACGCCACGCGCGCGTGGCGGTCGCCGGGTCCGACCCGAGCACGGACACCTCGCCCGCGTCCCGGGCCCGGTTGCCCTGGAGGATCTCCACCGTGGTGCTCTTGCCCGCGCCGTTGGGTCCCAGCAGGCCGAACACCTCGCCGCGCCGGATGCCGAGATCGACGCCGTCGACGGCGGTCACGTCCCCGTAGCGCTTGCGCAGCCCCCGCACGTCCACGGCGAGGTCGTACCCGTGTGCTGTCATGCGACGATCGTCGGCCGGAACCGAACGCTCAGGGCCGACCGTGCGGACATGCTTATGTCCACTGAACGGTGGACAGACCCCCGTGTGCGGCACAATGGCCATGCCCGAAGATGGTCAGGCCTCAAGCGACGGAATCGGCGTGATGAGCAAGACGACAGTCAAGGACGTCTCCATGAAGCCCGAGACGGAGCGCGCCGAGACCGCGCCCCGCACCGAGGGCGGCAGCCGGGCCCTCGCCCTGCTGCTGGTGATCACCGGCGCGGCCGGACTGCTCGCCGCCTGGGTCATCACGATCGACAAGTTCAAGCTCCTCGAGGCCAAGGTCGAGGGCAAGACGTTCACGCCCGGCTGCAGCCTCAACCCCGTCGTCTCCTGCGGCAGCGTCATGGAGAGCAAGCAGGCCGCCGTCTTCGGCTTCCCGAACCCGATGCTCGGCCTCGTCTGCTACGGCATCGTCATCGCCGTCGGCATCAGCCTCCTCGCCCGCGCCCGCTACCCGCGCTGGTACTGGCTCACCTTCAACGCAGGCTGCCTGTTCGGCGTCGTCTTCTGCGCCTGGCTGATGTTCCAGTCCCTGTACCGGATCAACGCGCTGTGCCTGTGGTGCTCCCTGGCCTGGGTCGCGACGATCCTCATGTTCTGGTACGTGACGTCGTTCAACATCCGCAAGGGCTTCCTCCCGGCCCCGAACTGGCTCAAGAGCTTCTTCGGCGAGTTCACCTGGGTCCTGCCCGTGCTGCACATCGGGATCATCGGCATGCTGATCCTGACCCGCTGGTGGGACTTCTGGACCAGCTGACCCCGGACGTTCCGGGGCCCCGCGGGATTGTCAGTGCCGTGATTTAGGGTTTCTGACGTGGAGCCCGACCTGTTCACCGCCGCAGCCGAAGAACGCCAGGAGAAGGAACCGTCCAGCAGCCCCCTGGCGGTCCGGATGCGCCCGCGCACCCTCGACGAGGTCGTGGGACAGCAGCATCTGCTGAAGCCGGGCTCGCCCCTGCGCAGACTGGTCGGCGAGGCCTCCGGCCCCGCCGGCGCCTCCTCCGTGATCCTCTGGGGCCCGCCCGGCACCGGCAAGACCACCCTGGC
>NZ_JBHUQX010000384.1:0-9067 GCF_042674225.1 Streptomyces sp. NPDC056948 | reverse complement strand
ACCCTGCTGGCGACCGGCCGAATGTGGGAGAGCTGGGGCGAGATGTACGTCGTGGTGGAGCACTACCTGTCGTGGCACGTCTCCGGGGGGCTGCGGCGCAGCGCCCCACCCGTGGCCGCCGACGGCCCGGGCACCACCACGGTGCTCGCCTGCGTACCGGGGGAGAACCACACTTTGCCGCTGGAGGTGCTGGCCGCCGCGCTGTCCGAACGCGGCCTGCCGGTACGCATGTTCGGTGCCGCGCTGCCCGTCGAATCGGTCGTCGCGGCGGTGCGCAGGACCGGACCGGCCGCGGTGGGCCTGTGGGCGCAGTCCCGCACCACGGCCAGTCGGCCACTGGCTCAGCACGTGGCGGCGATGCAATGGGGGGTGCGCGGTGCCCGCAGGAAGCCGGTCGTCCTGACCCTGGGCCCGGGCTGGGCCGGTCAGACCCTCGCCGGGCTGCCCCATCCCCCCGGCCTGGCCGAGGCCCTCGCGGTGGTGGAGTCGGTCGTGTCAGGGCGGTGAGTCGCCGCGGGCCCGCTCCTGGCGTCGCACCTCGGCGAGGTCGGCGAGCCGGTCCAGGCCGCGCACGGCCCGGGTCATGCGGTGGTTGCGCTCCAGCCCGGAGCGGTGCCGGTCGAGGAAGGCCCAGTATCCCGCCGTGTAGGGGCACGCGTGTGCGCCGGTCCGGTCCGTGGGCCGGTAGACGCACGAGCCGCACAGGTCGCTCATCCGGTTCACATAGGCACCGCCGGACGTGTACGGCTTGGTGGTCATACGGCCGCCGTCGGCGTACTGGGACATGCCGACGACATTGGGCACCATCACCCAGTCGTAGCCGTCGACGAAGCAGCGGTGGAACCAGTCCGTGACCGCGGCGGGATCCCAGCCCCGCTGGAGCGCGTAGCTTCCGAGGATCATCAGCCGGGGGATGTGATGGGTCCATCCCGTGTCGCGTACCTGGGACAGCACCGTGTGCAGACAGCGCGCGTTCACGTCGTCCGCGTCCAGGTCGTTCCACCACTCCGGCAACGGGGCGGTGTGGCGCAGCGCGTTGGAGTTCCGGTAGTCCTCGCCGAAGTACCAGTAAAGCTGCCAGACGTACTCGCGCCAGCCGGCGATCTGCCGGACGAAGCCCTCCACGCTGTTCAACGGCGCCCGCCCCTCGCGCCATGCCGTTTCGGCCTGCTCGACGCACTCGGCGGGATCGAGCAGGCCCAGGTTGAGCGAGGACGACAGCAGGCTGTGGCTCATGACGGGGTCGGCGGCGAGCATGGCGTCCTCGTACGGGCCGAAGGCGGAGAGCCGGCGCTCGACGAAGCGCCGCAGCGCCGCCCGGGCCTCGGTGCGGGTCGCGGGGAACAGGCGTGGCCCGTCCCGCCCGACGAAGCACACGTCGCCGTCCTTCTCCCAGCGGTCGAGGTCGTGGCGGACCTGCTCGTCGATGTCGTCCTCGCGCGGCCGGTAGGGACGGTCGACCGGCAGGGCGGTCGCGTCACGGGGCGGCGGCTGCCGGTTGTCGTGGTCGAGGTTCCACCGGCCTCCCACGGGCTGGTCGCCGTCCATCAGCAGGTCGTGTCCGCGCCGGACCCAACGGTAGAAGTCCTCCTGCCGCACGCTCTTGCCGCCTCGACCGTCGGCCCACCCGGCGAAGGCGTCCATGGGCACCAGGAACCCGCGCGCCGGTCCCGTCGTGACGTGCGGCAGCGAGCGCACCAGCCGCAGCGCGGCGTACGAGGTCGGGTGGTGCACGGTCAGGGACCGGCCGTCCGCCGCCCGGGCGAGCCCTTCGCGGTAGGTGTCGCTGCGCACGTAGGTGACGCGGTCGCCGAGTTCGGCAGCCCGGTGGCGCATGGCGGACAGGACCAGGTGTGCCTTGGCCCGGTGAAAACGTCGGCGCCGGAACACCGACCGGGCCTCGATCATCAGCAGCGGCGCGTCACGGGCGAGACCGTCGTCCTCGGACGGCCGCAGGAAGTGCGGACCGAGCTGATCACCGAAAAGCCAGTGCATGAGGCACTCCTGCCGTCAGTCCCGGCCGCGCGCGTGCTTGAACCGTGCCAGGCCCTCACCGAGATCGATCAGCGGCTGCGGGTAATCCACCCGCGCCCGTTCACCTTCGGGCAGCCGCCAGGGCTCATGGATGCGGGAATCGGGCACCTCCCGCAGTTCCGGCACCCACCGCCGCACGTATCCTCCCGCCGGGTCGAAGCGCTTGCCCTGAACCACCGGGTTGAGGACGCGGTGGGGACGGGTGTCGGTGCCGGTCCCCGCGACCCACTGCCAGTTGAGCTGGTTGTTGACGATGTCGCCGTCCACCAGCAGGTCCAGGAAGTGCCGGGCGCCGATCCGCCAGTCCACGTACAGGGTCTTGACCAGGAAACTCGCCACCAGGAGCCGCGCCCGGTTGTGCATCCAGCCCTCGTGGCGCAACTGGCGCATGGCCGCGTCGACGACCGGATAGCCGGTGCGGCCGTCCCGCCACGCGGCGATGTCCTCGGCGGCCTCGTCCTCGGTCCGCCACCGGTCGTGCCGCGTCCGGTAGTCCTGACCGGCGGCGTCGGGGCGGGCCGCCAGCACCTGGTGGTGGAAGTCGCGCCAGCAGAGCTGCCGCACGAACGCCTCCGCCCCCGGCCCGCCGCGCTCCCGGGCCCGCTCGACCAGCTCCACCGGCGACAGGGCACCGAAGTGCAGATACGGCGAGAGCCTGGAGGTCGCGTCGCCCGCCAGATCGTCGTGCCGGTCCTCGTACTCGGACAGGCCGCTCCGCACCCAGCGGGTGAACCGGTCGCGCCCAGGAGCCTCGCCCCCGGTGGGCAGGCCCGGCGAGAGGCCGGACAGCTCGTCCCGGGAGGGCAGCGGCTCGCCCTGCACGGCGTCAGGGACGCGCACGATGCGCGGCGCGGGACAGACGTCCCTCAGCCGCTCCTGCGACCACCGGCGGAAGTAGGGGGTGAACACGGCGAAGTGGTCGTTGCCGGCGGGCGTCACGGCGCCGGGTGCGACGGCCGTGATGACGCTGTCGTGCACGTGCAGCGCCACGCCCTGCCCGCGCAGCGCGTCCCGCAACTGCTCCTCCCGCCGGTGGGCGTAGCCGGTGACGCCCGCCGCGAGGTGCACCTCCGCCGCCTCGCACTCCGCGGCCACCGCGCAGACCTCCTGGACGACCGGGCCCTTGCGGACGACGAGTCGGCCGCCGCACCGGCGCAGCGAGGCGTCGAGGTCGGCCAGGCAGTCGGCGAGGAAAGCGCTGCGGTTGGGCACGTCGAAGCCCGCCGCGTGGACACCGGGGTCGCGCACGAAGAGCGGCACCACCTCGTCCGCCCACGCCAGTGCGGCGCGCAGCGGCGGATGGTCGTGCACCCGCAGATCCGAGGTGAACAAGACGACCGCGACGGTCATGGCGACTCTCCCGGGAGTGCGATGCGATGTGGATCTCTACTGCCTGACTCTTCCGTCGCGGCGCGCGGTCCGGATGCGGCCGGGTCGCGGGCCGGCCCGGCGCGCGCTCATGCCCTTGGCGGCGGCCTGGGTGATGTTGCGGGCCATGCCGCCGAAGACGACGGCGTGGAACGGGGAGAGGGACCACCAGTAGGCGTGCCCCAGCAGTCCCCGGGGATGGAAGAGGGCGCGCTGCCGGTAGCGCGTGCGCCCCGCGTCGTCCGTCTCCGCGTACATCTCCAGCCACGCCAGGCCGGGCAGGCGCATCTCCGCCCGCAGTCTCAGCAGGCGGCCCGGTTCGATCTCCTCGACCCGCCAGAAGTCCAGTGAGTCGCCGGCCCGCAGGCGCTCGGCGTCACGTCGTCCGCGGCGCAGACCGACACCGCCGACGAAGCGGTCCAGCCAGCCCCGGACCGTCCAGGCGAGGGGGAAGGAGTACCAGCCGTTGTCGCCGCCGATGCCCTCGATCACCTTCCACAGCGACTCCCGGGACGCGTCCACCGAGAGGTGCCGCTCGTCCTCGTAGAGGCTGCCGCCCGCCCAGTCCGGGTCGGTGGGCAGGGGATCGCTGGGCGCCCCGGGCACGCCGGCGGACGACCAGCGGGTGACGACCTGCGCCTCCCGCACCTTGCGCAACGCCAGTGCCAGCGCCGCGTCGAACGGCAGCGGCCGGCCCGGAAGGTCGGGCACGTACCGCGCGATGTCGTGCTCGCGGCACACGACCTCGTGACGCAGCGACTCCGTCAGCGGCCGGGCGAGGGCGGCGGGCACCGGGGTGACCAGGCCGACCCAGTGGCTGGACAGCCTCGGGGTGAGCACCGGCACCGGCACGATGAGCCTGCGCCGCAGCCCGGCCACCCCGGCGTACCGGTCCATCATCTCCCGGTAGGTGAGGACATCCGGCCCGCCGATGTCGAACGCCCGGTCGACGTCATCCGGCATCGAGGCCGAACCGACCAGGTATCGCAGCACGTCCCGCACGCCGATCGGCTGAGTCCGGGTGTGCACCCAACTGGGCGTGACCATGACCGGCAGCCGCTCGGTCAGATAGCGCAGCATCTCGAAGGACGCCGATCCCGAACCGATGACGACCGCCGCCCGCAGCACGGTGGCCGGCACCGGCGCGTCGAGGAAGACGCGTCCCACCTCGGCCCTGGACCGCAGATGCGGGGAGAGGGACTCCTCGGGAACGCCCTGGGGTGTGAGCCCGCCGAGGTAGACGATCCGCCGCACACCGGCGGCGCGCGCCTGCTCGGCGAAGACCCGGGCCGCCCTCCGGTCGGTGTCCTCGAAGCCCGGACCGGTCCCCAGGGCGTGCACCAGGTAGTACGCGACGTCGACACCTCGCATCGCGGCGGCGACCGAGTCGGCGTCCGTGACATCGCCCCGGACCGTCTCGGCGTGCCCCGCCCAGGGGTGATCGCGAAGCTTGCCGGGGGAGCGGGCCAGACACCGGACCCGGTGGCCGGCCTGGAGCAGCTCCGGCACCAGACGCCCGCCGATGTACCCGGACGCTCCGGTCACCAGACAGTGCGGCCGTTGTGCGTCCCGTTGTCCGTCTGTCTCCACGATCGGCTCCTCCACGCGTGCGCTCCGGCGTTGCGGCCTCACTCCCTCGATCATGGCCGCAACGGCGGGACCGCGCCTGTCGCGGCGAAGCGAGAGGCCGCATTCGCTCTCACACGACCACTTCGGAGGCGTGGTGACCGACGGATGCACGACGCCGCCGAGCGGGCGTTCAGCCGGGCGGAGTGCCGGAGCCCGCCGCCCGGTCGGCCCGGCCTCCGGCGCCGAGCAGCCCCGTGGCCGTGAACGGCTCGTCGGAGGCGAGACGCGGCAGTTCCCGTCGCGACAGCCGCGTGACGACCGGTGGCATCGCCGCCCGCACCAACTGGGTGTACCGCAGCCAACGGGGCATGTAGACCGACGGCCGGCGCCGTTCGACCGCCGTGACCAGCCGGCCGGCGACATACGCGACGGGATACACCTTGCGCGCCGGCCGCGGCATGTGGCCGCGCAACTCCCGCAGCACCGCGTGCGCGTCGGCGTCGCGGACCATGTCCGTGTCCGTCCAGTTGATGTACGCGATTCCCACGCCCACATGCTGATGGGCGACCTCGGCCTGCAACGCGTGGGCGAACGACTCGACCCCGGCCTTCGACGCGCAGTAGGCGCTCATCATCGGCGCCGCCCCGATGGACGCGAGCGACGCGACCTGGAGGAAATAGCCCCGCGTGTCCAGGAGGTCCGCCAGGAACGTCCGCGCGGTGACGGCACTGCCGATGAGATTCACCTCGACGACCCGGCGCCAGACGTCGAGATCGGCCTCGGCGAAGGGTCCGCCCTCGGCGACCCCCGCGTTGGCGATCACCACCGAGGGCGGTCCGAACCGCGCACGGATCCCGTCGGCGGCGCGAGCCATCCCGCGCTCGTCCGTGACATCGACCTCCCAGCACTCGGCCACGCCCCGGAGGCTGTCCCGCACCCGGGCCAGCGTCCGCTCCTCACGGCCGAGCAGCGCCACCCTCGCGCCCCGGCGGCACAGCTCCCGGGCCATCGCCTCCCCGAGGCCACGCGCCGCACCGGTCACCACGGCGGTCCGACCGTGCAGGGGACTCTGAGCGACCGGCATGGGACGTTCCTCTCCGCGGCGGCGCTGGCCCGGCCCACGTTAGGCGCGGACCGGGCCGTCGGCACGCCGGGCATCCGGGCCTCGTCGCCGTTCCGGTCCATTCCCGTCAGGATTCGAGAAGCGCCGGTTCCGGAGCCGACCTAGCGTCGACGTCATGACTTCCATCGCATCCGTCACCCTCGAGGTGGCCGACCCCACCGACGCCGAACGCTTCCTCACTACCGCCTTCGGCCTGGGCAGCCAGGTACGCCTGCGGGCCTCGGAGACCCCGTCCACCGGCTTCCGCGGGTTCACGCTGTCGCTGGTGGTGTCCCAGCCGGCCAACGTCGACGCCCTCGTCGACGCCGCCGTGGACGCCGGTGCCGAGACCCTGAAGCCCGCCGCCAAGTCGCTCTGGGGTTACGGGGGCGTCGTGCGGGCCCCGGACGGGACGATCTGGCAGGTGGCCTCGTCGTCGAAGAAGAACACCGGCCCGGCCACCCGGCAGATCGACGAGATCGTGCTCCTGCTCGGCGTCGAGGACGTGAAGGCCAGCAAGCAGTTCTACGCCGATCACGGCCTCGCCGTGGCGAAGAGCTTCGGCGGCAAGTACGTCGAGTTCGCCACCGGGTCGGGTCCGGTCAAGCTGGCGCTGTACAAGCGCCGGGGCCTGGCCAAGCTCGTCGGCATCTCACCCGACGGCACCGGATCGCACCGGCTCACGGTCGACAGCGACGCCGGGACCTTCACCGACCCGGACGGATTCGCCTGGGCGACGGCGTCGGAGAACGCGTCGCTGTGAACCTGGTGTTGTCCCGGTCCGGCGCACGGCGCGCGACCTTACGGAGTCATGACGTACCGGCGAGGTCCCGTGGCGCCGCGCCGGTGCGGGCCTAGCGTGGCCTTATGCGCGTACTGGTCACCGGCGGTGCCGGGTTCATCGGGTCCCATGTCGTCGCCGCGCTCCGGGAGCGTGGGCACGAGGCGGTCGTGTGCGACGTACGGGAGGAACCCGGCGCCGACGTGCGGGATCCGGCGGCCGTCCGCAGCGCCCTGGCCGGTGTCGACGCCGTGTGTCACCAGGCCGCGATGGTCGGACTGGGGGACGGGGTCGCCGACGCGGCGGCGTACGTCTCGCACAACGATCTCGGGACGGCCGTGCTGCTCGCCGCCATGGCGGAGGCAGGTGTACGGCGTCTCGTGCTGGCCGGATCGATGGTGGTCTACGGGGAGGGGCGGTACGAGTGCCCCCGGCACGGGGGCGTACGGCCCGGGCCGCGTGCCGTCGCCGACCTCGACGCGGGCCGGTTCGAACCGGCGTGCCCGGTCTGCGGGGCGGATCTCGTCCCCGGGCTGGTCGGCGAGGACGCTCCGGCCGATCCCCGGAACGTGTATGCGACGACCAAACTGACCCAGGAGCATCTCGCCGCCGCGTGGGCCCGTTGCACGGGCGGGTCGGCGGTGTCGCTGCGCTACCACAACGTGTACGGGCCCGGCATGCCCCGCGACACCCCGTACGCCGGTGTCGCCTCCTTCTTCCGCTCGGCGCTCGCCCGGGGCGAGGCACCGCGCGTGTTCGAAGACGGGCGGCAGCGGCGGGACTTCGTACACGTCCGCGACGTGGCGGAGGCGGGCGCCGTGGCGCTGGAGGCCGAGGCGCCCCGGGGCGTGCTGACGGCGTACAACACCGGCAGCGGCGACCCGCACACCGTCGGCGAGATGGCGCGGGCGCTGGCCGCCGCGTCCGGCGGGCCCGATCCCGTCGTCACCGGGGAGTACCGTCTCGGGGACGTACGGCACATCACCGCGGACTCGTCGAGGCTGCGGGACGGGCTGGGGTGGAAGCCGGAGGTCGGGTTCGAGGAGGGCGTGGCGGAGTTCGCACGGGCCGGGATGCGGGGCTCGTAGGAGCCGGCTCCGGGGCTCGGCTCGCGAAAGACCGGTGGTGCTGCCCGTGTTCAGGAAGCGGCGGCGGGCAGCACCACCTCGAAACGGCAGCCGCCCGGGATGTTGCGTACGGTGGCCCGGCCCTGGTGGGCCTCCACGATCCCCCGGACGATGGCGAGGCCGAGGCCCGCGCCGGCCGGGGGCGTCCGGGCGTGCGTGCCGCGCCAGCCGGTGTCGAAGACACGCGGCAGATCCTCCTCGGGGATGCCTCCGCAGGCGTCCGTCACCGACAGCACCACGCCCTCGGCGGAACGTTCCGCGGCGATGGCGACCGTACCGTCGGCCGGGGTCCGGCGGATGGCGTTGACCAGCAGGTTGCCGAGCACCCGGCTCATCTCCTTGCCGTCCACCTCCACGGGTACCGGCTCGACACGGTCGCCCACCAGCCGCACCCCGTGTGCCCGGGCGAGCGGATCGGCTCCCGCCAGCGCGTCGCCGACCAGGTCGTACAGGGAGATCCGGGCGAGGGCCAGGGGAAGGGTGCCGGCGTGGATGCGGGAGAGTTCGAATAGGTCGCCGACCATGTCGTTGAGGCGTTCGACCTCGGTGCGTATCTGCTTCAGATAGCGGTCGGGGTCGGCGGCGACGCCGTCCTCCAGCGCCTCCGACATGGCGCGCAGACCGGCCAGCGGAGTGCGCAGGTCGTGCGAGATCCAGGCGACGAGTTCGCGCCGGGAGGTCTCCAGCGCGCGTTCCCGATCCCGGGACTCGGCGAGGCGGGCGCTGGTGGCGGCCAACTCGCGGCTCAGGTCCTCCAGTTCGGCGGTCGTCGGTCCGTCGGGGGCGGCGAAGTTCCCGCCGACGCCGAAGGAGCGTGCGGCCATGGCGAGTTCGCGGCTGCGGGCCACGACCCAGCGGCCCAGCAGCAGCGCGGTGGCGAGGGAGACGACGGCCGCCATGGCGACGACGGTCGTGACGACGCTCAGGTCGTGCGCCGACAGGAACATCGCCCAGGCGACGGCGAGGGTGCCCGCGAGCATCGCGACGACGCCGACCGCCGCGACCACGGCGAGCGAGGCGGTGAGCGAGCGGCGGCGGATAACGCGCAGCCCGCCCCCGCCGCGCCGGCCCGTTGCCGCGGCGACG
>NZ_JBHUQX010000383.1:0-9215 GCF_042674225.1 Streptomyces sp. NPDC056948 | reverse complement strand
GCCTTCAGTAGCGGGGACAGGATTTGAACCTGCGACCTCTGGGTTATGAGCCCAGCGAGCTACCGAGCTGCTCCACCCCGCGTCGTTGTGATTCCAGTGTACGCCATCCGCGGGACCACTCGTGACCACGTCATGCTCAGCGGCCGGATCGGCCCTCGCTCCCCTGCAGCAGATGGCGGTTCGGGGCCTTGGCCCTGTGCTCGTGTTCGGGGAGGACGACGACCTCCGCCCCGCCCGCCGCCAGGACTCCGCTGCCGTCGGCGGCCCGGACGAAGGTGTCCGGCTCGCGCCAGGCCGTGACCACGCGGCGTACGCCCGCGTCGAGGAGCAGCCGGGCGCAGGGTGCGGGGCGGGAGGCGCGGCGGGCGCAGGGCTCCAGGCTGCTGTAGACCGTGGCGGTGGCGAGGCGCGGGTCGGACGGGTCGAGCTTCGCCAGGGCCGCCTCCTCGGCGTGCGCGACCGGGTCGCCGCCCTCGCGGGAGTGGCCGCGGGCCAGTTCCGTGCCGTCGGCAGCGACCACCACCGCACCCACGCTGAACGCCGTGTCCGACGGCGGGCAGAGGTCCGCCAATTCGCAGGCGAGGGCCAGCCAGTGGTGGTCGGCCGCCGTGGCGAGGGGGCCCGTGCCCGGGGCAGTGGGTTCGTAGCGCATGAGGACCACGTCCTCGATGCGCCGCGTCTCCAGCAGCCGGAGCCGGCCACCCTGGTAACCGCCGGGCCCGAAGAGGCGGGGGGCCTTCGGATCGCCCACGAAGAGCGGGGCGAGGACCAGGTGGAGTTCGTCGGCGAGGCCCTGGGTGAGGAGCTGGGTGTGGATCAGGCCGCCGCCCTCGACCATGAGCCGTCGCACGCCCCGTACGTCGTGCAGGTGGGTGAGGAGCCGCCGCCAGTCGAGGTCGGTGCCGAGGGGGACCACGTCGGTGGCGAGGCCGAGAGTCCGGGCACGCTCGGCGCCCTGATCGGTCGTGTAGAGGATCTTCTCGCCGCCGGTGTGCCAGAACCGCGCCTCCGGGTCGAGGTCGCCGGAGCCGCTGACGGTGACCTTGAGGGGGTACTCCGCTCGGCCGGCTGCCGTGCGGGCGGCCCGCCGCTCCTCCGAGTTGACCAGGAGGCGCGGGTTGTCGGCGCGGATGGTGCCGGCGCCGACCAGGATCGCGTCGACGGACGCCCGGACCTCGTCGACCCGGTCGAAGTCGGCCGGGCCGGACAGCAGCAGGCGTTCGGGCCCGGTGTCGTCCAGGTAGCCGTCGAGGGAGACGGCGGCGGACAGCAGGACGTACGGGTGAGGCATCGACGCTCCCCGGTCGGGTGGGACGGCGGGACCGGCGGGATCGAGCTCGCCGGGTCTTGGTTCAAGTTTGAAACAAACCTACACTGGTGGCATGACGACTCGCTGGCTCACCCCCGAGGAGCAGCGCGCCTGGCGCGCGTACATCGCCTCCTCACTGCTCCTGGAGGACGCGATCGACCGGCAGCTCCAGCAGGACGCCGGCATGCCGCACCTGTACTACTCCATCCTGTCCGTCCTGTCGGAGTCCCCCGAACAGCGCCTGCGCATGACCGATCTCGCCGAGCGGCTGAAGATCACGCGCAGCCGTCTGACGTACGCGGTGACGCGGCTGGAGAAGGACGGCATGCTGCGGCGCGAGGCCTGCCGGTACGACAAGCGGGGCAGCATCGCCGCACTGACCGACGCGGGGTTCGCCGTACTGGAGCGCGCGGCGCCCGGGCATGTCGAGACCGTGCGGAGCTTTGTGTTCGACCGGCTCAGCGAGGAGCAGGTGGCGCAGCTCGAGGAGATCTCCGCGGCGATCGCGCAGGGGCTCCAGGAGGACGGGACACGGCCTACGTCGGACGATGTGCCGTGGCGGCGGAGGTCCTCCTCGGCCTGTTCGTGAGGCGGCCCGCAGCACCCCCGTGGGGCACTTAAGTGAGGCACGTCACAAGAGACCGAACTCATTGCTTCAAATTTAAAGCAAGGGTAGTGTTCCGAACCGTGGAACTGCTTCAAATCTGAAGCAGACGGCTGTGCAGCCGAACAGGAACGGAACCCGGAGGCCCCGCATGCCCGACACCCCCGTCGCCCTCGCCACCCCGCGCTCCCGCGTCCGGGTACCGCTTCGCTTCCACGACGGCTACCAGGTCGACGCCGAACTCGTCACCTTCCACGGACTGGCCGACCACCAGGAACACGTGGCCGTCGTCCTGGGCGAGCCGGGCCCGGTCCCGCTGGTGCGACTGCACTCCGAGTGCCTGACCGGGGACGTGTTCGGCTCGGCCCGCTGCGACTGCGGTCCGCAGCTCCGCGAGGCGGTCGAGCGCATAGCCGACCGCGGCGGCGTGCTCCTCTACCTCCGCCAGGAGGGCCGGGGCATCGGCCTCTACAACAAGCTCGACGCGTACGCCCTTCAGGACGAGGGCCTCGACACGTACGAGGCGAACGCGGCCCTGGGGCTGCCGGAGGACGCCCGCGACTACACGGCGGCGGCCCAGATGCTGAAGGCCCTGGGCATCAAGGAGCTGGACCTGCTCTCCAACAACCCCGACAAGGCGGACCAGTTGCGCACCTTGGGCGTCGACGTGCGCGACCGTGTCCCCACGGGCGTCTTCACCACCGCGCACAACGTCCGCTACCTGCGCGCCAAGGTCCTCCAGACCCAGCACACGCTGCCGCTGGCCGCGCTGACGGAGCTCACCGCCGGCTGAGCGGGGCCGGTACGGCCGGGCACCGAACGGGGCTGCTTGTCCCTCGGCTCATCGGGTACAGCCTTGGGAAGAGGGCGATCTCCGCAGTACCCGGAGCTTATGGAAAGTGACGTTTCGTGACCGATCTCGGCGCCCCCGGCGACCCCCGGGCGAGGGGACCGGGCGATGGTCCAGAGGCCGTCGCGTCGCGGATCGCCGATGCCGTGGACAGTCTGACGGCCCTGTGGTCGGTCGCCGCCCAGGAGGCGTCCCTGCGCCTGTCCCCGCACCAACTGCGGGCGCTGCGCACCGTGGAGGCGGGGCCCGGTCTGAACGTCACGGCCCTGGCGGACGAGCTGGACATCGGCCTCCCCACGGCCAGCCGGCTCTGCGACCGGCTCGCCGCGGCCGGCCTGCTGGAGCGGGCCCCGCACCCGGGCACCCGCCGCGAGGTGCAACTGTGGCTCACCTCGCACGGCCGGCATGTCCTGAGCGATGTCGCAGGCCGCCGGACCGAGGCCCTGGCCACGGCGCTGGCGGCGATGGAACCGGCGGAACGGCTGGCTCTGAGCCGGGGGTTGCTGGGATATCTGGCGGCACAGGACACGGTCGTGCCGCACCCTGACGGAACTGAGTGAGCTAGGCCCCTGAGCCGTGCCGGTCCCCACCACCGGCACCCAGTACGGCCACACACGTGTCGTCCCGCACCGGCAGGGCCGCACTCCCGGCGTCCCGCAGCACCGCCACGGCCACCACCGCCGGGTCGCAGGACAGGAGCACGCCGTCGTCGGGCGGCGTCCAGCGGCTGGGCAGACCGTCGCTGTGCAGGACGAGCAGGCTGTCCTCCTGCCACGGAACGCGCTGCACGGGCACGGACGCCGGGGCCTGCGCGCCCACGATGCCCGGGTGCGACAGCAGCGGCTTCCAGGTGCCGTCGGTGCGCAGCCGGCCGCCGACGTTGCCGATCCCGGCAAAGCTCAACTGCTGTGACAAGAGGTCGAGTTGGGCCACGGCGACGGCCGCGCCGCGGGTGGGCCGCAGGGCCCTTCCCAGGTGCCGCAGGATCTCGGCGGGCGGCAGGTCGGCCACCCCGCGCAGTTCGGCCACGGCGGCGCCGGACGCCTCGGCGGCCTTGGGCCCGTGGCCGAGCCCGTCGGCGAGCAGAAGGGTCACGCGGTCGCCGCCGTACACCCGGCTCCACGCGTCGCCGGAGTACTCGGCCCGGCCGAGGGGGACGTTGACGCCGCCGACGCGCGGGCCCGGCGTGGGCCGCGCCCCCTTGGCGGCCGGCTCGTGGCCGATGCGGGCCACGGCCACGGTGCCCCGCCCGGGGGCGCTGTGCAGGTCGAAGTCGTTCGCTATGCGCCGGCACGTGCCGAGGCCGGCGCCCAGGGAGGACGCGGTGGTGTAGCCGTCGCGCATCGCCGCCGCGATGTCCGGGATGCCGGGGCCGTGGTCGAGCGAGACGAGCTGCACGGACGTCTCCGGGACGCCGTCGCGGCCGGGCTCGACGAGGTTGATGACGACGCGCCCGCCGTCCGCGTGCCGCAGCAGATTGGTCGCCAGCTCCGTCGCCACGAGCGCGGCGGTCGCGGTGCGGGGCTCGGGAAGCCCGGCGCAGGCGCTGGCCTCCTCGGCCGCCACACGGACGTCCCGCACCCGGGTCGAGTCGTCCACCGGCACGTCCCACACCCTGCTCATCACGGCCCCGGCCGGGACGGCGGGACAGCGGTGGCCCAGGCGGTGACGGTGACGGTGGTCCCCTCATCGGGGCGGCTGTCCACCTCGAACTCGTGGACCAGCCGCTTGGACCCGCTCATCCCCAGACCGAGCCCGCCGCCGCTGGTGTAGCCGTCGGTCATCGCCTGGTCCAGGTCGCGGATGCCGGGCCCGGTGTCGACGAAGGCCAGCCGCAGTCCGCTCGACTGCCCGAGGTTCAGCGGAGTGATCTCCACGTGGCCGCCCCCGCCGTGGACGAGGGTGTTGCGGGCCAGTTCGCTGGCCGCCGTGACGAGCTTGGTCTGCTGCACCAGCCCGAAGCCGAGCTCGGCGGCGGCCTGCCTGACCTGCTGCCGCACCCAGGCCAGATCGGCGTCCGAGCCGATCGGCAGGCTCGTCGGCGCGGCATGGCGGGAGGCCTGCATCAGGGACTCCCCTCACTGTGACGCTCACCGGCGGCGAGCAGCTCCATCGCGCGTTCGACGTCCAGGGCCGTCCGCAGGCCCGGCAGGGTGAGCCCCAGTTCGACCAGGGTGATCGCCACCGCCGGGCGCATTCCGGCCAGCACCGTACGGGCGGCCAGCAGTCCGGCTCCGGCGGCGATCTCGGCGAGGACCCGCCCCAGGAACGAGTCGACCATGTCCACGCCGGAGATGTCGATGACCACCCCGGCCACCCGCGTGTGCGCGATCCGGCCCGTGATGTCCTGCTGGAGCTGCTCGGCCATCCCGTCGTGCAGTTCTCCCTGGAGGGTGACCAGCAGGGTGTCGCCGAGCTGGAGGACCGGCACCGTGAAGGCGTGTCCCCCCGCGGGTCCGGGCACCGCCGGCCCGAACCCGGTCACCGCACGCCCGCGTCGGCCGCCGGGCCGGCCGACCGGAGCGGCGCGATCTCGACGCCCTGCCGGCTGAGCGCGTAGGCCAAGGCGTCCTCCAGGCTCGCGCGCGTGAGCACGGTGCCGAGGTCGATGCCCAGGTGGACGATGGTCTGCGCGATCGCGGGCCGGATCCCGGAGACGATGCACTCGGCGCCCATCAGCCGGGCCGCCGCCACCGTCTTCATCAGATGCTGGGCGACCAGCGAGTCGACCGTCGGCACGCCGGTGATGTCGAGGATGGCGAACCGGGCGCGCTCGGCGACGATCGCGTCCAGCAGGCTCTCCATGACCACCTGGCTGCGCGCGCTGTCCAGCGTGCCGATCAGCGGCACGGCGACGGTGCTCTCCCAGAGCTTGATCACCGGGGTGGCCACTTCGAGCAGCTGCTCGCGCTGCCGTGCGATCACTTCCTCGCCCGCGCTGACCAAGGTCTCCATCACGACCAGGCGCAGCGTGCCCATGAGCACGGTCAGGGCCAGCACGCTTTCCTGGGCCTCGGGGGAGTACGGGTCCGGGAACTCGGCGCGCAGCAGTTCGGTCACCGGTGCGCGCAGGGCGGCCACCTCGCGGGCGACCCCGTCCGGGTCGATCCCCGTGCGGGCGCGGGAGGCCGCCATCCGGCCCAACTGGTCGCGCACCGGCTCGAATCCGGGCGCCCGGATGTCCTCCGTCCGCCCGGCGGCCGCCACCGCCGCCAGCGCGGCGGCCACGGATCTTCCCGCCTCCACGGCCTCGTCCCGTGAGACGGTGAAGACCGTGCGGAACAGCGCGGCGTCCGCCCATCGTTGGGCGACCTGCTCCCGGCGCCGTTCGAGGAAGGCGCTCACCTGGTAATGGGCCGGCTCCTGTTCCGAGTTCTGTTCCGACTCCGACACTTGCATCGCTCCCTTGCACGGACCGAACCGAGGCCTCACTACGGCACCTCAGCCGTTACTTGCCGTATGACAAACATTAGTGCCGACGGTGGGCAACACCAAACAACTGCCCGTCGTCGCCTCCGGCCTGCGCCTTCCCCGTCCCTCATCGCCCACGCCAGTCCAGACACACCACCAGGGCGTCGTCGTCGGCGACGGGCCTGCCTCGATGGCCGCTCAGTTCGCGCAGGACGGCCCGGGGCACATCGGCGGCCGGAAGCAGCCGGGTCGACTGGATCGCCCGGGCCAGGGCGGTGGCCCCGTACGCCTCTCCGCCCGGGGAGGCGACGTCGTAGACCCCGTCGCTGACGAAGACGAGCCGGTCGCCGGGCTCGGCCCGGAACTCCTGGGCCACATAGTCGGTCTCCTCGAACATCCCCAGCGGCAACTGGGCGTCGAAGTCCACCCGCTCCACCGCGCCCCGGCGCATCCGCAGCAGTTGCGGGGACCCGGCGTCCACCGCCCGGACCCGCCCGGTGGCCAGGTCGAAGTCGAGCATCAGCACGGACAGGTAGCAGCGGCCCCGGTAGTGCGCGTACACCGCCTGGTCGGCCAGGGCGGCCTGGTCGGCGAGAGAGAGACCGGCCCGGCGCGCGTTGCGCAGGGCGTTGATCGCCAGGTTCGTCAGCAGGGAGGCCTCGATGCCCTCGCCCATGCCGTTGGTGACGTAGAGGCTGAGCCGGTCGGCCGTGGCGGACCAGTCGAAGTTGTCGCCGAAGATCGCGTACGCCGGTTCAAGCTGGGCGCCGAGCTCGTACTCGGGGCGGGCGCAGGAGCGGCCCGGCAGCAGTTGCCACTGCATCTCGGCGGCCAGGGTGAGGCGGTTCCTGCGGCGTGCCTGGAGATACAGGTCGGTGTCCCGCTCGGCCACGACGACCTCGTGCCCCAGCACCTGGGCGATCTCGGCCAGTTCGCCGAGGCAGCCGTCGGCGTGCTCGCCGCCCGGCAGGACCACGGTCAGCACACCGAGCCGGTCGCCGCGCACGGTGACGGGCAGCTGCGCCCGGACGAGCTCACCCGGAAGGGCCTCGACAAAGGGCTCCTGAGCCCCGAAGGCCCGGCCCGCCGGGCTGTTGTGCACGGACACCGGCTGAAGGGTGTGCGGCAGCACGGACACCGGCTGAAGCACCGTCAGTCCGTAGTCGGCCAGGAAAAGCTCGACGGAGTCCGCCGCGTACTGATCGGTCAGTACACGACGGACCGCGTCCAGCAGTTGATGGGGTGCCGCCGTGCGCAGGGCGCGCTCGGCGGCCACGAATCTGTTCACGATCGTCGTCACGAGGGTCGACACACCAATCCTTGGTCTGAATACGGTCTGAATGCGGCGGGCGGCCGTGCCCCTGGCCAGGGCCACCCCTGGCTCCCCGCGCGCCTAGTACGCTGGCGGCCATCCCGGTGCCTGCGAGAGTGTGACTGTGACTTCCCTCCGACCCCGCCCTGAGCCAGCAGAGGTCGCACGTGTGACCTCCACGGCCGCGGAGTTGTTGGAGGTCCTCTGGGGCCGGGCCTCGACGGCACCCGCCTCGGCGTCCCAGCTGCGCGTGCTGCTCATCCTCGAGCACCACGAGGGCATCAACCTGCGCACGCTCGCCGACTCCCTGGCCTCCACACCGCCCTCGACGAGCCGGCTCTGCGACCGGCTGCAGGCGACCGGATTCGTCGAGCGCGTGGTGAGTCCGGTGGACCGGCGCGAGGTGTGCCTGCGCCTCAGCAGCCGGGGCCGTACGTTCCTCGCCGATCTGCGCGTACGCCGGGAGCAGGCGCTGCGGGACGTGCTCGACCAGATGCCCGCGGCCAAGCGGGTCGCACTGCTGCAGGGTCTCGAGGCGTTCTGCGACGTGGCGGCGGCCCGGATACACGATGCCTCCGACAACGCCGACGGCTCCCGCCCGCCCGGCACCCGGACCGCCTGAATTCCTCCCCACCACGATGCCCCACCCTTCTGTCCCATGCCGTCGCAGACATTTGTGGGTACCCCGACAACGCCCCGACCTGCACCGACTGTGGTCAACGTCTCGATGGGGCATATGCGGGGCATGAGCCGGGCGACTACGGGTAGCGGCGCTAGAGGTGGCCTGTCGGGGAATGGGAGCGGGCCGGGACTACGAGGGAGGGCCCGTGACGGCGACGACGCGCATCGGCACGACGACGGATTCCGGCACCGAGACCAGTGAGGTGCTGCCCCGGATCGCCGAGCCGCAGAAGCTCGCCCCGCAGGACGCGCGCGGGCTGACCGGACAGTTCCTGGACCGGCTCGCCGTACTGGAGGAGGGCACTCCCGAGTACCAGTACGCGCGCAACACGCTCATCGAGATGAACATGTCGCTGGTGCGGTTCGCGGCCCGCCGGTTCCGCGGCAGCGGCCAGGCGATGGAGGACGTCGTCCAGGTCGGCATCATCGGGCTGATCAAGGCGATCGACCGCTTCGAGGTCCCCCGCGAGGTGCAGTTCACCAGTTTCGCGGTGCCCTACATCATCGGCGAGATCAAGCGGTTCTTCCGTGACACCTCCTGGGCCGTGCATGTGCCGCGCCGCCTGCAGGAGGCCCGTACGGAACTCGCCAAGGCCACCGAGGAACTGGCCTCCCGCCTCGGCCGCGCGCCCCGGGTCGCCGAACTGGCGGCCCTGATGAACCTCACCGAGGAGCAGGTCGTCGAGGCCCAAGTCGCGGCGAACGGCTACCTGTCCTCGTCCCTCGACGCGACGGTCGGCGGCGACGCGGACGAAAGCGACGCGACGCTCTCGGAGTTCATCGGCGAGGAGGACCCGGCCCTGGAGCTGGTCGAAGACTTCCACGCCCTCGCTCCCCTGCTCGCCGAACTCGACGAGCGCCAGCGCCTCATCCTCCACCTGCGCTTCGTGGAAGAACTCACCCAGGCCGACATCGGCACCCGCCTCGGCATCTCCCAGATGCACGTGTCCCGCCTCATCTCCCGGACGGTGGCACGCCTGCGGGCGGGGATGCTGACCACGGGCTGAGCCGCCCCGGAATCGACCTGAGCCCCGGTCCGGATGCTGTC
>NZ_JBHUQX010000382.1:0-9222 GCF_042674225.1 Streptomyces sp. NPDC056948 | reverse complement strand
CAGTTTGGCCGAATTCTGACCGTCCGTAATCGGCCTCGGGAGTACGGTCAGTCGTACGTGTAGAAGCCCGAGCCCGACTTGCGGCCCAGGCGGCCCGCGTCGACCATGCGCTGGAGCAGCGGGGGAGCGGCGTACAGGGGCTCCTTGTACTCCTCGTACATCGACTGGGCCACCGAGGCGACCGTGTCCAGGCCGATGAGGTCGGAGAGCTTCAGCGGGCCCATCGGGTGGGCGCAGCCCATCTCCATGCCGTTGTCGATGTCCTCGCGGCTCGCGATGCCGGTCTCGAACATGCGGATCGCGGAGAGCAGATACGGGATCAGCAGCGCGTTGACCACGAAACCGGAGCGGTCCTGGGCGCGGATGGCGTGCTTGCCCAGGAGCTTCTCGGTGAACTGCTCGGCCCGGCCGATCGTGTCCTCGGACGTGGTGAGAGCCGGGATCAGCTCGACGAGCTTCTGCACCGGGGCCGGGTTGAAGAAGTGGATGCCGATGACGCGGTCGGGCCGCGAGGTCGCCACCGCCAGCTTCACCAGCGGGATGGAGGAGGTGTTGGAGGCCAGGATGGCGTCGGGCCGGGTCACGACCTGGTCGAGCACCTGGAAGATCTCGGTCTTGACGTGCTCGTTCTCGACGACGGCCTCGATCACCAGATCACGGTCGGCGAACTCGCCGAGGTCCGTGGTGAAGCTCAGTCGGGCCTGCGCCGCCTCGTGCTCCTCCTCGGTGATCTTGCCGCGCTCCGCTGCCTTGGCCAGGGAGTTGAACAGCCGGGTCCGGCCGATCTCCAGTGCCTCGCCGGTGGTCTCGGCGACCATGACGTCCAGACCGACCCGGGCACACACCTCGGCGATCCCCGCGCCCATCTGACCGCAGCCCACGACTCCGACGCGTGCAATGTCTCCCGCTGGGATGTCCGTCACATCGTCCCTTTCGCTGCTGATCCACGTCCGGGCAGGTGCTCCGTGGTCCGGTGCCTGCTCCGTTCGAGCACGTTACTCCCAAGTATCGATGATCGATCGCGGGGGTAGGCCCAGAGTCGGGCATTCTGGGCCCGGAGCGATCCGCGACCGGGCGGATCCGCGGCATTTTGGGGCATGCGGATGGGACGAGTGTCACGCAGGGCGTTCGCGGTGACGGCGCTGTCGGCTTTCACGATGGTGCCTCCGGCGTCGGCCGCACCCAAGGAGGACGTCAAGAGGGACGGCAAGGGAGGTGACAGGGCGGCCTCCGCGATGCGGGGCGTATGGCTGGCGACCGTGGCCAACCGCGACTGGCCGTCCAAAACGGGGCTGAGCGCGTCGAAGCAGCGCACCGAGCTGCGCAAGCACCTCGACACGGCGGTCCGCAGGCGGCTCAACACCGTGTTCTTCCAGGTGCGGCCCACGGCGGACGCCCTGTGGCCCTCACCGTACGAGCCGTGGTCGCAGTACCTCACCGGCACCCAGGGCAAGGACCCGGGCTGGGACCCGCTGGGCACGGCAGTCGAGGAGGCCCACGCCCGCGGTCTCCAGCTCCACGCCTGGTTCAACCCGTACCGGGTCGCGACGCACGCCGACCCGTCCCGGCTCGCCGCCTCCCACCCCGCGCGCCGGAACCCGGACTGGGTGGTGACGTACGGCGGGAAGCTCTACTACAACCCGGGGCTGCCCGAGGTCCGTGCCTTCGTGCAGGACGCGATGCTCGACGCGGTGCGGAAGTACCCCGTGGACGGCGTCCACTTCGACGACTACTTCTACCCGTACCCGGTGGCGGGCCAGCGCTTCGACGACGACGCGGCCTACGACGAGCACGGCGGCGGCTTCCCGAGCCGGGCCGCGTGGCGGCGGGACAACATCAACAAGCTGGTGCGGGAGACGGCGGGCCGCATCAAGAAGGTCAGGCCGAGCGCCCGGTTCGGCATCAGCCCCTTCGGCGTGTGGCGCAACGCCGCGACGGACAAGCGCGGCTCGGACACCCGGGCCGGCGTGCAGACGTACGACGACCTGCACGCGGACACCCGCAAGTGGGTGCGCGAGAGCTGGATCGACTACATCGTCCCGCAGCTCTACTGGAACATCGGCTTCGCCGCCGCCGACTACGCGAAGCTGGTGCCCTGGTGGGCGGAGGTCGCGCGCGGGACCTCGACGAAGCTCTACGTGGGGGAGGCGCTGTACAAGGCCGGTGACCCGGCGCAGCCCGCGGCCTGGCAGAACCCGGCCGAGCTGTCCCGGCACCTGGCGCTGGCCGATGACTACGCGCAGGTGCGCGGGCACGTCTTCTTCGCCGCCAAGGACGTGGCGACCGATCGGATCGGGGCGATGGCGAGGGTGGTCGCCGACCACTACGAGTAGCCGGCGTCGCCCCCGGGCCGTATCACGGCCCGGTGGTGGTCTCCCGGTGCCGGATCTCGGTGTCGGGTCCAGGTGAGCACACTCCCTCGTGCCCGTCCTCGAACCGGACGCGGTACGGGGGGTTGCCCTCCTGGCCGAGCACTTCGACGATCTCGCCGACCTTGTCGTGCTGACCGACCACCCTGCCGTGCTGGACAAGCTGGTCGCCCACGGTTGCGCGCATCTGGGGCCTCCTCACGAGGTGCGGAGAGCGGTCCGTCGCCTCGAGTCTACGGCGGGGGACGCTACTTGGCAGGGGGCCGTGCGCGCCCCGCTCAGCCGCGCGCCCGCTGTGTGACGGCGATGCAGACCAGCACCGCCGCTGCCGTCAGCGGGGCGGCCACCGGCAGGTGCTCGCCCAGCAGCAGCACCGACCACACCAGTGTGAGCAGGGGCTGGGCGAGCTGCAACTGGCTGGCCTTCGGGATGCCGATGGCCGCCATGCCCCGGTACCAGACGACCAGGCCGACGAACTGCGAGCCCGCCGCGACCCACAGCAGCCCGGTGACGCTGTGCGCGGTCAGCCGCACGGGTTCCTGCGCCAGTGCGAGCGCTGCGACGGGCACGGTCAGCGGCAGGCACAGCACCAGCGCCCAGCCGATGACGTGCCAGCCCGGCATGACCCGGGCCAGCCGGCCGCCCTCGGTGTAGCCGGCCGCGCACACCAGCAGCGCCGCGAAGAGGTACAGGTCGGCCGTGCTCAGGGCGCCGCCGCTCTGTTGCACGGTGAAGGCCAGCACCGCCGCCGCGCCCGCGAGGGACGCCGTCCAGAAGGTGCGCGAGGGCCGGGTGCCGACGCGCAGGGCGGAGCAGAGGGCCGTGGTGAGGGGGAGCAGACCGACCACGACGGCGGCGTGCGCGGTGGTCGAGGTCCGCAGCGCCAGCGTGGTCAGCAGCGGGAAGCCGAGCACCACCCCGCCCCCGACGACCGCGAGGCCCGGCCGGTGCCGTCGGTCGGGCAGCGGCACACGCAGGGCGAGCAGACAGCCACCGGCGATCACCGCGGCGAGCACACTCCGGACGGCGACCAGCGACCAGGGCCCGAAGCCCTCCAGCCCCCAGGCGGTGGCGGGGAACGTGAGGGAGAAGGCGATGACGCCGAGGGCGGCCTGGAGGGTGCCGAGGCCGGGGCGGTCCGCATCCGCGGCGACTGCTATCCGCGGCGCGGTAGTAGCGCTACTCTGTGCTCTCATGCAAGAGCGTAGCAGCCTCGCTGAACTGGCGGAACAGCTCCGGAGGGAGCTCGACCGCTACTCGCCTGGTGGAAAGCTGCCGTCGAGCCGGGCCCTCGTCGAGCGGTTCCGGGTGAGCCCCGTGACCGTGTCCCGGGCTCTGGCGCAGCTCGTCGCCGAGGGGCTGGTGGTCACCCGGCCCGGCGCGGGCGCGTTCCGCGCACAGGAACGGACGGCACCGGCGCCCGCCGGGGACACCTCCTGGCAGGAGGTCGCGCTCAGCGCGGACGGCGCCGCCGACCTCGTCCCGCGCTCGGTGGACGCCTCCGGGGTACTGGCGACGCTGGCCACCCCGCCACCGGGTGTGATCGAGTTCAACGGCGGCTATCTGCACCCGTCGCTGCAGCCGGAGCGGGCGATGGCCGCCGCCCTGTCGCGCGCCGGACGGCGTCCCGGTGCCTGGGGGCGCCCGCCCATGGAGGGGCTGCCGGAGCTGCGCGAGTGGTTCGCGCGTGGCATCGGCGGGCCCTTCACCGCCGCCGAGGTGCTGATCTCCGCGGGCGGCCAGTCCGCGCTCACCACCGCCCTGCGCGCCCTCGCGCCGCCCGGTGCCCCCGTCCTGGTCGAGTCGCCGACCTACCCCGGCATGCTCGCCATCGCCCGTGCCGCGGGCCTGCGCCCGGTGCCCGTCCCGGTGGACGCCGACGGCGTGAAACCGGCGCTGCTCGCCGACGCCTTCCGGGCCAGCGGCGCCCCGGCCTTCGTCTGCCAGCCGCTCTTCCAGAACCCCACCGGCGCGTCGCTGGCGCCCGAGCGACGCGGCGAGGTGCTGCGCATCGCCCGGGAGGCGGGCGCGTTCGTCGTCGAGGACGACTTCGTACGGCGGCTCGTGCACGAGGACGCCGGGCCGCTGCCGCGCCCGCTGGCCGCCGACGACCCCGACGGCGTCGTCGTCCACGTCTGCTCGCTGACCAAAGCGACCTCGCCGAGCTTCCGGGTGAGCGCCCTGGCGGCGCGCGGGCCGGTCCTGGAGCGGCTGCGCGCCATCCAGGTCGTCGACACCTTCTTCGTGCCCCGGCCCCTTCAGGAGGCCGCGCTCGAACTCGTCGGCTCGCCCGCCTGGCCGCGTCATCTGCGGTCCGTCTCCGTCGAGTTGAAGGCGCGCCGGGACGCGATGACCACCGCGCTCGGGCTGCACCTGCCGGACTTCGCACTGCCGCACATCCCGTCCGGCGGCTACCACCTGTGGCCGCGGCTGCCCGAGGGCGTGGAGGAGTCCGCCTTGACCACTGCCGCCCTGCGCGCGGGTGTCGCGATCACTCCCGGGCGCCCCTACTTCAGCGCCGAGCCGCCGGCCGCGCACGTCCGGCTGAGTTTCGCGGCGGTCGCGGGGACCGGGGAGATCGCGGAGGGCGTACGGCGACTGCGGACGGCCTGCGACGAGGTGCTGGGATAAGCGTTCGACGCCCGGGCGGGGGCCTGCGAGCATCCCGTCATGACCGAGACGCCGCCCCTGCCCGAGGGCTACGAGATGTCCGCCGACCCCGCTCGTATCGACCGCGAGCGCGTCCACCGCTGGCTGTCCACCGACGCGTACTGGGCGCTGGGACGCTCCCGCGAGAAGCAGGACGGGGCGATCGAGGGTTCGCTCAACTTCGGCGTGTACGAGATGGTTTCGGGTGAGCAGGTGGCGTATGCCCGGGTCATCACGGATCGGGCCACCTTCGCATGGCTGTGCGACGTGTACGTGGACCCATCGGTGCGCGGCAAGGGCGTCGGCACCGCGTTCCTGGCGGCCGTCCGGGACGAACTGCGGCAGTACGGGGTGCGCAGGGTCCTGCTCGCCACGCACGACGCGCACGGCGTCTACGAGAAGCTCGGCTTCGCGGAGTTGGAGCGGCCCGAGCACTGGATGGCACTCATCTTCGGCCAGTGAGGGCCGGGGCACCCTGGGTAACTCCCAGGTAACACCTCTTGACCTGCGCACTTGCGGGACCCACGATCGCCGCATGCCACTTCGGGTCACGTTCGTCGCCGCCGCGCGCAGCTCCTCGCTGCTCGCCGAACGATTCGCGGACGACCGGCCGCTGGACCAGGTCGGCTGGAGTGAGGTGGAGCGTGCCGCCCAGGGCCTGCTGCCGTTCGCCGCGGCCGAGCTGCGCTACTGCTCGCCGACCCCGCGCAGCCGTGCGACGGGGGAGGGGCTCGGGTACGCGCCGCTGGTGCAACTCGCACTGCGGGACTGCGACATGGGCCGGTGGCGCGGACTGACCCTGGGCGAGGCGATGGCCCGGGAGCCGGAGGCCGTGGACGCCTGGCTCGCCGATCCACGTGCCACACCGCACGGCGGTGAGTCGCTGGTGGACTTCATCACCCGGGTCGGCGGCTGGCTCGACACCCGGCCCGTCGACGACGGCTGCCGTGTCGTGGCGGTGGCCGAACCGTCCGTGATCCGTGCCGCCCTGGTCTACGCCCTGAAGGCGCCGCCCTCGACGTACTGGAACATCGACGTCCGCCCGCTGTCGACGACCTCCGTGACCGGCCGGGGCGGGCGCTGGAACCTGCGCTTCGACGGGGTGACCGCTCAGCCCTCGCGCGCGTAGTCGGTGCGCAGCACCAGGTCCTTGGCCGGGCCGCGCACCCGCCACACCGTCCGCCAGTGGTCCGCGTCCCGGACCGTGAACTCACCCCGGTAGAGGTCCGCCGAGCAGGGATGGTCGGCGACATACCGCCCGGACGTCAGGTCCAGGTCGTGGAACGGCCGGCCGTCCGCGAACCGCACGTCCGAGGCACCGCCCGGGCCCGGCAGGAACCGTAGCGTCCGCTCGGCGGGCCGGGCGACGCCCTGCCAGACGAAGGTGCCGGACTCGTGGTGCAGCAGGCCGCCGTCCTCCTCCGTCCGGAAATCGGTGGTTCCGGAGAACTCCCCCTGCTCACCGCTCGCGAGATCCCGCACCGACCGCGTCACGCTCCAGCGTCCGGCCAGAAACGCCAGTACGTCCGGCACTGGCCAGAACTCGCCCATCCCGTCCCGCTCTCCGTCCCAACCGTTGCTGCGCGACCCATTGACGCGCATCAGCCCCCTCCCTATCTTGCCGTTCGAAGTGCTGATCAATGTCTGATATTTCGAACACTCCTCTATCAGAGAGCCGCGGAGTATCCATGCCACGCACCGCCCGCACCCGATGGAGACTCGGTCTCACGACCACCGCTCTCCTGACGGCAGCAGCCCTCGTACCGGCCCCCGCGCACGCCGAGGACGTCACCGACTACGCCATCACCGTCGACCCCTCCGCCCAGGGCGCGGCGATCGACGACACGATGTACGGCGTCTTCTTCGAGGACATCAACCGGGCCGCCGACGGCGGTCTGTACGCCGAGCTCGTGCAGAACCGATCCTTCGAGTACTCCACCGCCGACAACGGCTCCTACACGCCCCTGACCTCCTGGGCGGCCGGCGGCACGGCCGAGGTCGTGAACGACTCGGGCCGCCTCAACGCGCGCAACCGCAACTACCTCTCCCTGGGCGCCGGTGCGTCCGTCACCAACGCCGGTTACAACACCGGCATCCGGGTCGACAAGGGCAAGCGGTACGACTTCTCCGTGTGGGCCCGGGCCGAGAGCGGCAGCACGCTCACCGTCTCGCTGAAGGACACCGCCGGCACGCTGGCCACCGCACGCCAGGTCGCCGTGAAGGGCGGCTGGGCCAAGTACAAGGCCACGTTCACCGCGACCCGCACCAGCAACCGCGGCCGCCTCGCCGTGGCCTCGACGAACGCCGCCGCCCTCGACGAGGTGTCGCTGTTCCCGCGTGACACGTACAAGAACCAGCCGAACGGCCTGCGCAAGGACCTCGCCGAGAAGATCGCCGCCCTCAAGCCGGGCTTCGTGCGCTTCCCCGGCGGCTGCCTGGTCAACACCGGCTCCATGGAGGACTACAGCGAGGCGTCCAACTGGCAGCGCAAGCGCAGCTACCAGTGGAAGGACACCATCGGCCCGGTCGAGGAGCGCGCCACCAACGCCAACTTCTGGGGGTACAACCAGAGCTACGGCCTCGGCTACTACGAGTACTTCCGCCTCTCCGAGGACGTCGGCGCGATGCCGCTGCCCGTCGTCCCCGCGCTGGTGACGGGCTGCGGCCAGAACAAGGCGACCGACGACGACGCCCTGCTCGAGCGGCACATCCAGGACACCCTCGACCTCATCGAGTTCGCCAACGGACCGGCGACCTCCAAGTGGGGCAAGGTGCGCGCGCGGATGGGCCACCCCAAGCCGTTCCACCTCACCCACATCGGGGTCGGCAACGAGGAGAACCTCCCCAAGGAGTTCTTCGCCCGCTTCCAGCAGTTCCGGACCGCCATCGAGGCGAAGTACCCGGACATCACCGTCATCTCCAACTCGGGCCCGGACGACGCCGGCACGACCTTCGACACCGCCTGGCAGCTCAACCGCGAGGGCAAGGTCGACATGGTCGACGAGCACTACTACAACAGCCCGAACTGGTTCCTGCAGAACAACGACCGCTACGACTCCTACGACCGCAAGGGCCCCAAGGTCTTCCTCGGCGAGTACGCCTCCCAGGGCAACGCCTGGAAGAACGGCCTCTCCGAAGCCGCGTACATGACCGGCCTGGAGCGCAACGCGGACATCGTCAAGCTCGCCTCGTACGCCCCGCTGCTCGCCAACGAGGACTACGTCCAGTGGCGGCCGGACATGATCTGGTTCAACAACCGGGCCTCCTGGAACTCGGCCAACTACGAGGTCCAGAAGCTGTTCATGACCAACGTCGGTGACCGTGTCGTCCCCTCGAAGGCCACCACCACGCCCGACGTCAGCGGTCCCATCACCGGTGCCGTCGGACTGTCCACGTGGGCGACCAGCGCCGCGTACGACGACGTGAAGGTCACCTCGGCGGACGGCTCGACCCTGCTGAGCGACGACTTCTCGGGTGACGCCTCGAAGTGGACGGGCAGCGGCCGCGGTAGCTGGAGCATCCAGGACGGGCAGTACGTCCAGACCGACGCGGCGGCCGAGAACACCATGGTCACGGCGGGCGACCCGGCCTGGAAGGACTACGACCTGCATGTGAAGGCCACCAAGAAGTCCGGCAAGGAGGGCTTCCTGGTCGCCTTCGGCGTCAAGGACACCGGCAACTACTACTGGTGGAACCTGGGCGGCTGGAACAACACCCAGTCCGCGATCGAGCAGGCCGTGGACGGCGGCAAGGGCACGCTGATGACGAAGCCGGGCTCGATCGAGACCGGCCGGGCCTACGACATCGACATCAAGGTGCGCGGCCGCCAGGTCACGCTGCTCCTCGACGGCAAGGAGTGGGGCACCTTCACCGACGACAAGCCGGCCGAGCCGTTCCGCCAGGTCGTCACCAAGGACGCCAAGACCGGTGACCTGATCGTCAAGGTCGTCAACGCCCAGTCCGCCGAGGCCCGTACGGCCATCGACCTGGGCGGCGCGAAGGTCGCCTCCACCGCCCGTGTGACCACGCTGGCCGCCGAGCCGGACGCGGTGAACACCGAGACGGACACGCCGGTCACTCCGGTGACGTCCACCTTCAGGGGCGTCTCCGGGAAGTTCACGTACACCTTCCCGGCGGACTCCGTCACGTTCCTGAGGATCAAGCAGAGGTAGCACCCGCCGGCGTGGGCCGCTGTCCCCCGGGC
>NZ_JBHUQX010000381.1:0-9309 GCF_042674225.1 Streptomyces sp. NPDC056948 | reverse complement strand
GGGACAGGGAGCGGGCCTTCGGCGTGCTTGCGCGCCTACGTCAGAGCGCCGGTGCCGGAGCGAACGGCGCGAGCTCCGCCGCCAGCTCCTCGTGCACCCGCACCTTGAGCAGGGTGCCCTCCGGGGTGTGCTCCTCGGAGATCACCTCGCCCTCGTCGTGGGCGCGGGCGACCAGCTTGCCGTGCGTGTACGGCACGAGCGCCTCGATCTCGACCGACGGGCGCGGCAGCTCGTTGTCGATGAGCGCGAGCAGCGTGTCGATGCCCTGGCCGGTGCGGGCCGAGACGGCGATGGACCGCTTCTCGACGCGCAGCAGCCGCTGCAGGGTCAGCGGGTCGGCCGCGTCGGCCTTGTTGATCACGACGATCTCGGGTACGTCGGTGGCGCCGACGTCCCTGATCACCTCGCGCACGGCGGCCAGCTGCTCCTCCGGGTTCGGGTGCGAACCGTCCACCACGTGCAGGATCATGTCGGACTCGCCGACCTCCTCCATCGTGGAGCGGAACGCCTCGACCAGGTGGTGCGGCAGATGGCGGACGAAGCCGACGGTGTCGGCCAGCGTGTACAGCCGTCCGCTCGGGGTCTCGGCCCGGCGCACGGTCGGGTCGAGGGTCGCGAACAGGGCGTTCTCGACCAGCACGCCCGCGCCCGTGAGGCGGTTGAGCAGCGAGGACTTGCCGGCGTTGGTGTAGCCCGCGATGGCGACCGAGGGCACCTTGTTGCGCTTGCGCTCCTGGCGCTTGATCTCGCGGCCGGTCTTCATCTCCGCGATCTCCCGGCGCATCTTCGCCATCTTCTCGCGGATCCGCCGCCGGTCCGTCTCGATCTTGGTCTCACCGGGACCACGGGTGGCGAGGCCGCCGCCCTTGCCGCCGCCCATCTGCCGGGACAGCGACTGACCCCAGCCGCGCAGCCTCGGCAGCATGTACTGCATCTGCGCGAGCGCGACCTGTGCCTTGCCCTCTCGGGACTTGGCGTGCTGGGCGAAGATGTCCAGGATCAGGGCCGTACGGTCGATGACCTTGACCTTGACGACGTCCTCGAGGTGGATGAGCTGGCCCGGGCTGAGCTCACCGTCGCAGATGACGGTGTCCGCGCCCGACTCGAGGACGATGTCCCGCAGCTCCTCGGCCTTGCCGGAGCCGATGTACGTGGCCGCGTCGGGCTTGTCGCGACGCTGGGTGACACCGTCGAGCACGAGCGCGCCCGCCGTCTCCGCGAGGGCGGCGAGCTCCGCGAGGGAGTTCTCCGAGTCCTGCACGGTTCCCGAGGTCCAGACGCCGACGAGCACGACCCGCTCCAGGCGGAGCTGGCGGTACTCGACCTCGGTGACGTCCTCGAGCTCGGTGGAGAGGCCCACCACACGGCGCAGGGCCGCGCGGTCGGAGCGGTCGAACTGTTCGCCGTCCCGCTCTCCGTCGATCTCGTGGCTCCAGGCGACGTCCTCTTCCATCAGGGCATCGGCCCGAAGACCCTCGGGGTGGCTCTGCGTGAAGCTCTTGGTGTCCTGGGAAGGGGAAGAAGAGGAGGTCATTGGATCCTTACGTAGCTGGGAAGCCGTTCACTGTGCAGAACGCACGAGCACTCCGGGAGATTCCCGGCGCTCCGTGCCGCGCCGACCCGTCGATAGTCGCACGGCACGGGGCGTCTCGTCACCGTGTTATCGGGCGGCTCCCGGCGCGGGCGCAGCCGGTTTCGCGGCCGCCTGAGGCTTCCAGTCCGGGTGTCCCGGCATCGGCGGGGTCTTCTCTCCGTACAGCCAGCCCTTGAAGAAGCCGTTCAGGTCACGCCCGGAGATCTCGGCGGCGAGCCGGATGTAGTCCTGGGTCGAGGCCGTGCCGTCCTGGTAGCGGCCGACCCAGGCGCGCTGCAGGCGTTCGAAGGCCGGGCGGCCGATCTCCTCGCGCAGGGCGTACAGGACGAGCGTCGCGCCCTCGTACACGTTGTGCCGGAAGATGCCGGTCTTGCGGCCGGGCTCGGGAACCTTCGGGGCGGCGGGCGGGCCGCCGAGCGCCCGCCAGCCGTCGGAGGCGCTGTACGCGTCCTTCATACGGTCCCGCATCGGCTTGCCGCCCCGCACCTCGGCGTACTGCGCCTCGTACCAGGTGGCGTATCCCTCGTTGAGCCACAGGTCCGACCAGGTGCGGGGGCTGACGCTGTCGCCGAACCACTGGTGGGCCAGCTCGTGGACCATGATCGACTCGACGTACCACTCCGGGTAGGCGGACTCGGTGAAGAGCTCCCGTTCGAAGAGGGAGAGCGTCTGGGTCTCGAGTTCGAAGCCGGTGGAGGCGTCCGCCACGAGCATGCCGTACGTCTCGAAGGGGTAGCGGCCGAGCTTCTTCTCCATCCAGGCGATCTGGGCGGGGGTCTTCCTCAGCCAGGGTTCGAGCGCCTTGCGGTCCCGGATCGGTACGACGTCCCGTACGGGCAGCCCGTGCGGGCCGGTGCGGTGCAGCACGGTGGAGCGGCCGATGGAGACCTGGGCGAGCTCGGTGGCCATGGGGTGATGGGTGCGGTAGGTCCACGTGGTCGAACCGTCGGACCTGGCCACACCGGCGGGCAGGCCGTTGGCGACGGCCGTGAGGTCCTTGGGCGCGGTGACCCGGATGGTGAACATCGCCTTGTCGGAGGGATGGTCGTTGCAGGGGAACACGCGGTGCGCGGCATCGGCCTGGTTGGCCATGGCGAGGCCGTCCGTGGTGCGTACCCAGCCGCTCTCCCGGCCCTTGGCGGACACGGGGTCGCTGGTGTGCCGCACGGTGATCCGCATCCAGTCGCCGTCCGGCACGGCTTCCTGGGGCGTGATCACCAGGTCCTCGCCGGCGGTGCTGAACCCGGCGGGCTCGCCGTCGACGTCGACCGAGTCGACCGTGCCGTTGGCGAAGTCGAGATTGATGCGGTCCAGGTCGGCGGTCGTCCGGGCCTTGATGGTGGTGACGGCCCGCAGCGGCCGGCTGTTGCTGCCGGGATAGGCGAAGGAGAGGTCGTACGACGCCACGTCGTAGCCGGGGTTGCCCAGGTACGGGAAGAGGCGGTCGCCGACGCCGAGCGGGACGACGGGGGCACTCGCGGCGACGAGGCAGACGGAAACGGCCGAGGCGAGCAGCGCCGCAGCCGTTCTCCGACGGCGCGAACGGGGGGCCTGGCTCTGGGGGGTGAGGAGCATGCCCCACGGCTATCAGCGCAGGCGAGCGCGATGGGGACGGCGCGCGTCCGGCCCGGCCGGGGCTCACCCGCCCGGCGGTCCGTCCGTACCTGCTCAGCCGCCCTGCGTCTGCGGCTGCGCCCGGCTGACGTCGTACACCCCGGCCACGTTGCGCATCGCGCGCATGAGGGCGGGCAGGTGGGCCGCGTCCGGGAGTTGCACGGTGTACGTGTGGCGTACCTGCTGCTGGGTCGGGGGTTCGACGGTCGCGGAGACGATCTCGGCGCCTTCGAGGGCCATGGCCTCGGTGAGGTCCGCGAGCAGATGGGGCCGGACGAACGATTCGGCGACCAGCGTGACCCGGCACTCGGTGGTGTCGCCCCAGCGCACGCCGACCTCGGGACGCCCCGCGTCCTTCATCCGGGCCACGGCGGCGCACTCGACGCGGTGCACGGTGACCGCTCCGCCCCGCACGGAGAAGCCGGTGATCGCGTCGGGCGGTACGGGCGTACAACAGCCGGCGAGCCGGACGGCCGCGTCGGGCAGGTCGGCGAGGACGTGGCCGGTGGCGGGGTGGGCGGAAGCCTGCTCGGCGGCCGGCCCGTCCGTGCTGGACGCGTCGCCGCCGGCGGGCCGGGGAGCCGCCGCGCGTTCCTCGGCCTGCCGGTCCTCCCGGGCCTCGCTCCGCTGGGCCTCGGCCTGCGCCGGGTGGGCGGTCAGCCACCGCTGAATGGCGATGCGGGCCGCGGGTGTGTGGGCGTGCTCCAGCCACTCCCGGGACGGCTCGGACGCCGGGTCCTGGCCCATGAGGAGCTGGACGGTGTCGCCGTCCTTCAGGACGGTGCTCAGCGTCGCCAGGCGGCCGTTGACCCGGGCGCCGATGCACGCGTGCGCGTCCTCGCCGTACTGCGCGTACGCGGCGTCCACGCAGGTCGCCCCCTCGGGCAGGCCGATCGTGCCGCCGTCGGGCCGGAACACGGTGATCTCGCGGTCCTGGGCGAGGTCCTCGCGCAGCGTCGACCAGAAGTGGTCCGGGTCGGGCGCCGCCTCCTGCCAGTCGAGAAGGCGGGAGAGCCAGCCGGGGCGGGTGGGGTCGACGCGCTCGCCGTCGGCCGGGTCGTCGGGGGCCGGTGCGTAGGGGTTGCCGAGCGCGACCACTCCGGCCTCGGCGACCTTGTGCATCTGGTGCGTACGGATGAGGACTTCGACGACCTGGCCGTTCTCCCGGGCGACGGCCGTGTGCAGGGACTGGTACAGGTTGAACTTCGGTACGGCGATGAAGTCCTTGAACTCGGAGACCACCGGCGTCATACAGGTGTGGAGTTCGCCCAGGACGCCGTAGCAGTCGGCGTCCTCGTTCACCAGCACCAGGAGGCGGCCGAAGTCGGAGCCGCGGAGCCGGCCGCGTTTGCGGGAGACGCGGTGCACGGAGACGAAGTGGCGGGGCCGGATGAGGACTTCGGCCGGGATGTCCGCCTCGCGCAGCACGGTCCGCACCTCGTCGGCGACCTCCGCGAGCGGGTCGTCCGCGCGGGCGGCGTTGCGGACGATCAACTCTCTTGTGTGCGCGTACTCCTCGGGGTGCAGGATCGCGAAGACCAGGTCTTCCAGTTCGGTCTTGAGCGCCTGGACGCCTAGCCGTTCGGCGAGCGGGATGAGCACGTCACGTGTCACCTTGGCGATGCGCTCCTGTTTCTCGGGGCGCATGACACCGAGGGTGCGCATGTTGTGCAGCCGGTCGGCGAGTTTGATCGACATGACGCGGACGTCGTTGCCGGTGGCGACGAGCATCTTGCGGAAGGTCTCGGACTCGGCGGCGGCGCCGTAGTCGACCTTCTCCAGCTTGGTGACGCCGTCGACGAGGTAGCGGACCTCCTCGCCGAACTGGTCGCGGACCTGGTCGAGCGTCACGTCCGTGTCCTCGACGGTGTCGTGGAGCAGGGACGCGGTCAATGTCGTCGTCTCGGCGCCGAGTTCGGCGAGGATCAGGGTCACGGCGAGCGGATGCGTGATGTACGGCTCGCCGCTCTTGCGCATCTGCCCGCGGTGCGAGGACTCGGCCAGGACATAGGCGTGGCGCAGGGGTTCGAGGTCGGCTTCGGGGTGGTGGGCGCGGTGGGCCTCGACCACGTGGCTGATGGCGTCGGGCAGCCGGTCGCGCGCGGCGGAGCCGAGGAGCGCGGCACGGCCCAGGCGGCGCAGGTCGATCCGGGGACGGGCCTTTCTGCGCGGGGCCGTCGGCGTCACCGGTGATGACACCGCGCCCGGCATCGGGCCTGGGGTCACGGAATTCGTGGCCTCCGCACTCATGGGCACCTCCGGCTGCGTGGACCGGCGGACGGGTGCCCCAGGGCGGACACGGCTCACGGGGCGGCTTCGGTCCCCCGTCCGGGCCGGTGCTTGATGCTACCGAGCCCACCACGCCCGGCTGACCGCCTCTCGCCGAGCGTGAAACTGATCACCCATTCGAGGGATGAATGTGAGGTTTGTGCCCCGTTACGTCACGACCATGACGGTCAAGATTCCGCCAAGTGGCCGGTTCCTACGGCGGTTTCGGGACGAGTGGCCGAGGGCACGCGGCTGTTTCGGGCCGATCGCCCCCTGCTCACGCGCCGGTGGCGGATTCCAGCCAGACCGAGTCGATCTCGCCCTCGGCCACGATCACGGCCGGGCCGGTCATCTCGATCTCGCCGTCGGACCGCTCGGTGATCACCAGGGTGCCGCCGGGGACGTCCACGGTGTATGTCGCCGGGGTGCCGGTGGCCGCCGGGTCAGCGCCGTCGCGCCGGGCGGTGGCCACGGCGACCGCGCACGCGCCCGTGCCGCACGAGCGGGTCTCGCCGGAACCCCGCTCGTGCACGCGCATCGCGACGTGCCCGGGGCCGCGGTCGATCACGAACTCGACGTTCACACCGTCCGGGTAGGCGGCGGCCGGGCTGAAGGGCGGCGGGGAGAGCAGGTCACCCGCGTGGGACAGCTCGTCCACGAAGGCGACCGCGTGCGGGTTGCCCATATTGACGTTCCGCGCGGGCCAGCTCCGCTCACCGACGCTCACCGTGACGTCGCCCTCGGGGAGCAGCGCCCTGCCCATGCCCACGGTGACGTCACCGTCCTTGGCGATGTGCACGGCCTTCACACCCCCGCGTGTGGCGACGGCGATGTCTCCTTCGGTCACGTGCCCGGCGCGCTGGAGGTAGCGCGCGAACACCCGCACGCCGTTGCCGCACATCTCCGCGATCGAGCCGTCGCCGTTGCGGTAGTCCATGAACCACTCCGCCTCGGCCGCCATGTGCCGGGCCTCGGGGTGCGCGGCGGAGCGCACGACGTGCAGCAGCCCGTCACCGCCGATGCCCGCGCGGCGGTCGCACAGGGCGGCGACGGCGGCCGGGGGCAGGTCGATGGTGTTCTCGGGGTCCGGGACGATCACGAAGTCGTTCTCGGTGCCGTGGCCCTTGAGGAAGGCGATCCGCGTGCGCGTGCTCATGCCTCGATCGTACGGGTCGCTCCGCGGGGAGAGCCGAGTGCGGGGGGTGAGATCCCGTGCGGTCCGTCGCGGTGTGCGGGTGCGTCGTGGCTGGTCGCGCCCGCGCGGCGGAGCCGCATGTTCGACGCAGCCCCGCGCCCCTTTGGGGCGCGGGCCTCAGGGCGCCGTGGCTAGCGGAGCCTTGCTACGCGCCAGACGGCGAGGACCACCACGACGCCCACGACCAGGGCATACGTGAGGACGACCCGCCAGTCCGGTCTGCGGCCGGAGCCGCGGGCCGGCAGACCCGGCCAGGTGTGGCCGACGCGGCGGGCGGCCATCATGCCCCAGCCGGCCGCGCATGAGCAGATCAGCAGTCCGAGCATGGCGATGACGGCACCGCTGTCGCCGAAGTCGAAGGCGAGCGGGAACGCGAACATCAGGGAGCCGAGTGCGGCCAGGCCCACGATGGGCGCGAGCTGCCAGATGCGCATCCGGCGCTGCGGGCGCAGCTCGACCTCGACCTCCTCCGCGAACATCTCGTCGGGCTCGGGGCCGTCGTCCGTCACACCCTGCGTCTCGTCGTCGGGCCCGTCGGAGCTGAGACGGTCCGTCTCCTGCTCGGGTCCGTCCAGGGGCTCGGGCCCGTCCAGGGGCTCGGGCCCGTCCAGGCGCTCCGGTCCGTCCCGGTGCTCCGGGCCGTCCAGACGCTCCGATTCATCCCGGTCGGCGGTGATGTGATCGGTGCTATGTGCGGTGTCGCGAGGGCCGGCCTCCATCGCCACGCGCCCTCCCAACTAGGACTCACTCGGTCGATCGAAGCTCGATGATGGCACGCCGCCGGAGGCCCGGATGACGGCCTGGGCGTCCCGATGCCATGACGTGATCAGGCTGTAACCGGTCGTTCGACCAAGGACAGCGCGAGCTGCGGAAGTTCTGTGAGATCGGCCGCAGCCCCACTCAACCAGTGCACCCGCGGATCGCGCCTGAACCATGAATCCTGACGGCGCGCGAAGCGCTTCGTGGCACGCACGGTCTCGGCCCGCGCTTCCTCGATCGTGCACTCCCCGGCAAGCGCCGCGAGGACCTGCTGGTAGCCGAGAGCGCGCGAGGCCGTACGCCCTTCTCGCAACCCCTGCGCCTCCAGTGCGCGCACCTCGTCCACGAGGCCGGCGTCCCACATCCGGTCGACCCGGCGTGCGATGCGCTCGTCCAGCTCGGGGCGGGCCACGTCGACGCCGATCTGGAGGGTGTCGTAGACGGAGTCGTGGCCGGGGAGGTTGGCGGTGAAGGGCCTGCCGGTGATCTCGATCACCTCGAGGGCCCGGACGACCCGGCGGCCGTTGCTCGGCAGGATCGCGCGAGCGGCCTCGGGGTCGGCAGCGGCCAGGCGGGCGTGCAGCGCGCCCGAGCCGCGCAGTGTGAGTTCCTCCTCGAGGCGGGCGCGGACCTCGGGGTCGGTGCCGGGGAACTCCATCTTGTCGACGGCCCCGCGCACATACAGTCCGGAGCCGCCGACCAGGATCGGCCAGCGGCCCTCGGCGAGCAGCGCCTCGATCCGCTCCCGGGCGAGGCGCTGGTACTCGGCGACGGACGCCGTGACGGTCACGTCCCAGATGTCCATGAGGTGGTGCGGGATTCCGCCGCGCTCCTCGGGCGTCAGCTTGGCGGTGCCGATGTCCATCCCTCGGTAGAGCTGCATGGAGTCGGCGTTGACGACCTCGCCACCGAGGCGCTGGGCCAGAAAAACGCCCAGATCGGACTTTCCGGCCGCAGTTGGTCCGACGACGGCGATGACGCGGGGGGCGGTGGGTGCACTGCTCACCGACACAGTCTCGCAAACCTCGAACCCCGCTCTCGAACGAGTTACGTGACGCGACAGCTCCGGGGTCGTTGCCCGTTGCGAGGTTCCTGCCGCCGGATCACCGAGGCGGTGGCCCGGGTCACGCAAACGGACGCACCGGGCAACGCGGGATTTCGCCCGCACGAGTAACGTATGGAGTGGATATGGGCGTTTTTGCACGACTTCTCCGGCGGTCGAAGGCCACGGCTGAGGCGCCTGCCGCCGAGGCTCAGGCAGACACGGCGAAGGCCGGGCCCGAGTCGGAGGAGGCGACCGAGGCCCCGGAGGCGAAGGGGGCTGACGGAGCCGCGGAAGCGGCCGAGGCGAGTGCCGAGGCCCCCGCCGAGGCCACCGAGGGCGAGGGCGTCGACATCCCCAAGCAGCAGTCCACCGACAAGGCGGCAGACAACGAGGCCGGCGAGGGCGCCCGTACGTGACCGCCCCGCGCGAGGGAAGGTGAAGCGATGGGTCTCCTGGACAACATGAAGGCCAAGCTGGGCCCTGCCAAGGGCAAGGTCTCGGACCTCGCGCAGCGGCACGAGGGCAAGGTGCACCACGGTCTCGAGAAGGCCGCGCATGCCGTCGACAAGAGGACCAAGGGCAAGTACAGCGACAAGATCCAGTCGGGTACGGGCAAGGCCAAGGGCGCCATGGACCGACTCGCTCACAAGGGCGACAACGGACCGGACACGGCCGGCACGACACCGCCGCGGGATGCCGGCGGCGCAACACCACCGCCGACCGCGGGCGGCACCAAGCCGCCGGAGGGACCGCCGCCCACTTCCTGAGTGCGCATCGGCGCACCGCAGGTTTCTGCACTCAATAGCGCAGTAACGCAATAAAGCAGTGCTGAAA
>NZ_JBHUQX010000380.1:0-9332 GCF_042674225.1 Streptomyces sp. NPDC056948 | reverse complement strand
CCCTTCCACTGTTTCGCGCTACTTCTTCTTCGCGCCGCGCTTCTCGCGCACCCGCACCGAGATGTGGATCGGCGTGCCCTCGAAGCTGAACTCCTCGCGCAGGCGGCGCTCGATGAAGCGCCGGTAGCCCGCCTCGATGAAGCCGGAGGCGAACAGCACGAACCGCGGCGGCTTGGTGCCCGCCTGCGTGCCGAACAGGATGCGCGGCTGCTTGCCGCCCCGGACCGGGTGCGGGTGGGCGGCGACCAGCTCACCTAGGAAGGCGTTCAGCCGGCCCGTCGGAACCCGGGTCTCCCAGCCCGCCAGGGCCGTCTCGATCGCCGGGACCAGCTTCTCCATGTGCCGTCCGGTGCGGGCCGAGACATTGACCCGCGGGGCCCACGCCACCTGGCCGAGCTCGGTCTCGATCTCCCGCTCCAGGTAGTAGCGGCGCTCCTCGTCGAGGGTGTCCCACTTGTTGAAGGCCAGGACGATCGCGCGGCCCGCCTCCACGGCCATGGTGACGATCCGCTGGTCCTGCACCGAGATCGACTCGGCGGCGTCGACGAGGATGACGGCGACCTCCGCCTTCTCGACGGCGGCGGCGGTGCGCAGCGAGGCGTAGTAGTCGGCGCCCTGCTGGAGGTGGACGCGCTTGCGGATGCCCGCCGTGTCGACGAACTTCCAGACGACACCGCCGAGTTCGATCAGCTCGTCGACCGGGTCACGGGTGGTGCCCGCCAGCTCGTTGACGACGACGCGCTCCTCGTTCGCCACCTTGTTGAGGAGCGAGGACTTGCCGACGTTCGGACGGCCGATGAGCGCGATCCGGCGGGGGCCGCCGACGGCCGTGCCGAAGCTCTGCTCGGGCGCCTCCGGCAGGGCCTCCAGGACGGCGTCCAG
Source organism: Streptomyces sp. NPDC056948 (assembly GCF_042674225.1). NCBI lineage: Bacteria > Bacillati > Actinomycetota > Actinomycetes > Kitasatosporales > Streptomycetaceae > Streptomyces > Streptomyces sp. NPDC056948. The sequence goes on along the minus strand of NZ_JBHUQX010000380.1, from coordinate 8,450 downwards.
CATGTCGCCGGTGCCGCGGCCGTGCAGCGAGGAGACCGGGTGCGGCTCGCCGATGCCGAGGGACCACAGAGCGGTCGCGTCGGCCTCGCCGCTCGGGCCGTCGACCTTGTTGGCGCACAGCACCACGGGCTTGCCCGCCTTGCGGAGCAGCCGGACGACGGCCTCGTCGGTGTCGGTGACGCCGACCTTGGCGTCGACGACGAAGACGACCGCGTCGGCGGCCTCGATGGCGTACTCGGCCTGGGCGGCCACGGAGGCGTCGATGCCGAGGACGTCCTGCTCCCAGCCGCCGGTGTCGACGACCTTGAAACGGCGGCCCGCCCACTCGGCCTCGTACGTCACACGGTCGCGGGTGACGCCCGGCTTGTCCTCGACCACGGCCTCGCGGCGTCCGATGATGCGGTTCACGAGAGTCGACTTGCCGACATTGGGCCGGCCGACCACGGCGAGCACGGGCAGCGGGCCGTGCCCGGCCTCCTCGATCGCGCCCTCGACGTCCTCGGGGGCGAAGCCCTCCTCCGCGGCGAGCTCCATGAACTCCGCGTACTCGACGTCGCCGAGCGCCCCGTGGTCGTGCTCGTGCGGCGCCGAGCCGTCGGGCTGGATGTGGTCGTTCATGAAGTCCGTACCTCGTCGTTCATCTTGGTGGTCGGTGGAGTACCCGCTGTCTTCCGGGCTGATCCACTACTCAGTGTTGCCTAGCGCCTGGTGAGGCGCCTGGCGTTTTCCAGGTGGGCGGCGAGCTGCTTCTGGATGCGGCCGGTGGCCTCGTCCAGCGCCTTGCGCGTACGGCGCCCGCTGCCGTCGCCCGCGTCGAAGGGCTCGCCGAAGACGACGTCGACGCGCGAGCGCAGCGGAGGCAGCCCCTTTATCAACCGTCCGCGCCTGTCGGTGCTTCCCAGCACGGCGACCGGCACGATCGGCGCGCCGCCGCGCACCGCGAAGTACGCGAGCCCGGCGCGCAGCGAGGCGAAGTCGCCCTCGCCCCGGGTGCCCTCGGGGAAGATACCGAGCACGCCGCCGTTGTCCAGGATGCCGATCGCCTGGGTGATCGCCGTGCGGTCGGTGGTGTCGCGGTCCACCTTCACCTGCCCGATGCCGAGCAGGAAGGGGTCCAGCGGCCCGATGAACGCCTCCTTCTTGATCAGGAAGTGCGTCGGCCGGGGCGCCACGCCCATGACCATCGGGCCGTCGATGTTGTGGGAGTGATTGACCGCGAGGATCACCGGGCCGTTCGTGGGCACCCGCCAGGCGCCGAGCACGCGCGGCTTCCACAGCCCGTACATCAGGCCGACGCCGATGCGCCGCCCGACCTCGGCACCCCGTACCGAAGGCAGCTCGGTCACTTCCCCGCCCGCTTCTCCTCGACGAGGGTGACGACACACTCGATGACCTGGGCCAGCGTGAGCTCGGTGGTGTCCACCTCGACCGCGTCGCACGCCTTGGCGAGCGGCGAGGTCTTGCGGCTGGAGTCGGCCGCGTCCCGCTTGATCAGGGCCTCGCGGGTGGTGTGGACGTCGGAGCCCTTCAGCTCACCGCTGCGGCGGGCGGCACGCGCCTCCGGGGAGGCGGTGAGGAAGATCTTCAGGTCGGCGTCGGGCAGCACGGTCGTGCCGATGTCACGGCCCTCGACCACGATGCCCTTCTCCGCGGAGGCGGCGATCGTGCGCTGCAGCTCGGTGATCCGGGCACGCACCTCGGACACCGCGCTGACCGCGCTGACCTTGGAGGTGACCTCCTGGGTGCGGATCGGGCCGGCCACGTCGACGCCGTCGACGGTGATGGTCGGGCCCAGCGGGTCGGTGCCGGAGACGATCTCCGGCTTGCCGGCCGCGGCGGCGATCTCGGCGGGGTCGCCGATGTCGATGCCGTTGCTCACCATCCACCAGGTGATCGCCCGGTACTGGGCGCCGGTGTCCAGGTAGCTCAGCCCGAGCTGCGCCGCCACGGCCTTCGAGGTGCTCGACTTGCCCGTGCCGGAGGGGCCGTCGATGGCGACAATCACGGGCGTGGGGCTTTCCACAGTGGAGACCTTCCTGGACCGGGCTGGCGGGGGTGAGGGCGCGACTGCCCCGCACAAGGTTACTGGGTGCGGGTCACTCGTCCGGCCGCGCGTCGGCCGACCCTGTTCCAGGATGCCCTACTGCCGAATGGCCCAGCCCCGCTCGCGCAGCGCGGCGCTCAGCACGGGGGCCGCCTTCGGTTCGACCATCAGCTGCACCAGGCCGGCCTGCTGCCCCGTCGCGTGCTCGATCCGTACGTCCTCGATGTTGACGCCGGCCATGCCCGCGTCCGCGAAGATCCGGGCGAGCTGTCCCGGCTGGTCGTCGATGAGCACCGCCACGACCTCGTAGACGCGCGGGGCGGATCCGTGCTTGCCGGGGACGCGGATCTGCCCCGCGTTGCCGCGCCGCAGGACGTCCTCGATGCCGGTGCTGCCCTCGCGGCGCTTGTGGTCGTCGGTGGACTGCAGGGCGCGCAGGGCCCGCACGGTCTCCTCCAGGTCGCCGGCGACGTCCGTGAGCAGGTCGGCGACCGGCCCGGGGTTGGCGGAGAGGATGTCGATCCACATCCGGGGGTCGGAGGCGGCGATCCGCGTCACGTCCCGGATGCCCTGCCCGCACAGCCGTACGGCGGCCTCCGCGGCGTTCTCCAGACGCGCGGCGACCAGGCTGGAGACCAGGTGGGGCATGTGGGAGACGAGGGCCACGGCACGGTCGTGTGCGTCGGCGTCCATCACCACCGGCACGGCACGGCAGTGCGAGACCAGCTCGAGTGCGAGGTTCAGCACCTCGGTGTCGGTGTCCCGGGTCGGGGTCAGCACCCAGGGCCGGCCCTCGAAGAGATCCCCGGTCGCGGCCAGCGGGCCGGACTTCTCCCGGCCCGACATGGGGTGTGTGCCGATGTAGGCGGTCAGGTCGAGGCCGCGTGCCTCCAGCTCGCGGCGCGGCCCGCCCTTGACGCTGGCGACGTCCAGGTAGCCGCGCGCCGCTCCGCGGAGCATGGCGTCGGCGAGCACGTCCGCCACATGGGCGGGCGGGGCGGCGACGATCGCGAGGTCGACGGGCCCGTCCGGCGCCTCGTCCGTGCCGGCGCCGAGCGCGGCCGCCGTGCGGGCCTGCTCCGGGTTCGGGTCGGCGAGGTGCACGGTGACGCCCCGCTGGGACAGGGCCAGGCCGGCGGACGTGCCGATGAGGCCGGTGCCGATGACGAGTGCGGTTCTCACTGGGCGATGTCCTTGCGCAGGGCGGCCGCCGCGCCGAGGTAGACGTGGGCGATGCCGGCCCGGGGCCGGTCGGACTCGATGTGCGCGAGGACCCGGACGACGCGCGGCATGGCGCCCTCGATGTCGAGTTCCTGGGCGCAGATCAGCGGTACGTCGACGATGCCGAGCTTGCGGGCGGCGGCCGCCGGGAAATCGCTGTGCAGGTCCGGCGTGGCCGTGAACCAGATGCTGATCAGGTCGTCGGCCTCGAGTTCGTTGCGCTCCAGGATGGTCGTGAGCAGGGCTCCGACCTGCTCGTCCATGTGCCCGGCCTCGTCCCGCTCGAGTTGGACGGCCCCCCGGACCGCTCGTACCGCCACGGCGCTGCTCCTTGCTGACGTGCGTGTCGCTCTACGTCCGTCCAGCCTAGTCAGCCGGTGCGAAGCGGGTGCGCGGCGCCCGCCCGATGAGACGTCGGAATCACTGTTCGTTGGGTATTTTCAATGCCAAGATGCAGAAAAGTCCGCTTTCTCCACTTTCGGCACCTTCGGAGTGACGACATGACTTACGAGACCACTCGCCGCACGGTTCTCCTCGCGACGGGCGCGACCGGCGCGGTGGCGCTGGTGGCGGCCTGCGGCGGGGGCGGCGATGACAACGGCTCCACGTCGACGGTCCTGCCCACCGGACAGAAGGAGACAAGCGTCCCGGCCGGCCAGGAGCTGGCCTCCACCGACGAGATCCCGGTCGGCGGCGGCAAGATCTTCAAGAACGAGGAGGTCGTGGTGACCCAGCCGGAGAAGGGGCAGTTCAAGGCTTTCTCGGCCATCTGCACCCACCAGCGCTGCCTGGTGTCGACGGTCTCCGACGGCACGATCAACTGCCCCTGCCACGGCAGCAAGTTCCGCATCGCCGACGGCGCGGTGGCCCACGGCCCGGCGACCCGCGCCCTGCCCGCCGAACAGATCACCGTGGAGGGGAGCTCGGTCCGCCTCGCCTGACCCTCACGCGTCCCAGAGCGCCCCGAGCGTGAGCAGGTCGCTCCGGTGTTCGACGCGGTCGGCCCACTCGGTCGGCCAGGCCCGCGCGCCCAGATACGCGCCGGCGAAGGCGCCCGCCAGGCAGGCGATCGAGTCCGAGTCGCCTGCGGTGCAGGCGGCGCGCCGCAGGGCCGTCACGGGTTCGTCGGCGAAGAGCAGGAAGCAGAGCAGCCCGGTCGCCAGGGCCTCCTCGGCGATCCAGCCCTCGCCTGTGGCCAGGCACGGGTCGTCCTCGGGCGAGACGGTGCGCACGGCGTGCCCGAGACGGTCGAGGATCGCCAGGCACTCGTCCCAGCCGCGCGCGATGAAGTGCTCGGGGCTCGGGTCCTGGGCCCGGTGCCACAGATCGCCGAGCCAGCGCTCGTGGTAGTGGCTGCGGTTCTCCAGGGCGTACGAACGGAGCAGGCCGATCAGCCCGGCCGGCTCGGCACCCTGCGCGAGCAGGCGTATGGCGTGCGCGGTGAGGTCGGACGCGGCGAGCGCGGTGGGGTGCCCGTGGGTGAGGGCGGACTGCAACTGGGCGGCGCCCGCGCGCTGTTCGTCGCTCAGGCCCACGATCAGGCCCAGGGGCGCGACGCGCATGTTGGCGCCGCAGCCCTTGGAGTGGATCTGGCTGGCGTCCTGCCAGGGCCGGTCCGCGCGCTCCAGCAGGGCACAGGCCCGCAGACAGGTGTTGCCGGGGGCACGGTTGTTCTCCGGGGACCGGTTCCAGGCGATGAACTCCTGCCGTACCGACTCGGCCATCCCCTCGGGCCCGAGCACACCACGGTCCATCGCCGTCCGGATGCCCCACGCGAGCGCCAGCGTCATCTGCGTGTCGTCGCTGACGATCGCCGGCGTCGGCAGCTCCAGCCGCCGCCAGGGGCCGAAGCTGTCGAGGATCGCCGGCACGCCGCTGAACTCGGTCGGGTACCCCAGCGCGTCCCCCAGGGCGAGGCCGGTGAGCGCCCCGGTGGCGGCTTGCTTGTGGACCAGGGTCATGCGGGGTGTCCTTCCGGCCGGTCACGAACAGTTCCCCGCGCCCACAGGGCACGGGGAACTCAAGCACTTCGGGTTCGGCGCTACGCCTAGAGATCGACTTCCTGCATCAGCATCCCCACCTCCGTGTTGGACAACCGCCGCAGCCAGCCCGACTTCTGGTCGCCCAGGGTGATCGGCCCGAAGGCGACCCGCACCAGCTTGTCGACCGGGAACCCGGCCTCCGCGAGCATCCGGCGCACGATGTGCTTGCGGCCCTCGTGGAGGGTGACCTCGACGAGGTAGTTCTTGCCGGTCTGCTGGACGACCCGGAAGTGGTCCGCGCGCGCGTAGCCGTCCTCGAGCTGGATGCCGTCCTTGAGCTGCTTGCCCAGGTCGCGCGGGATGGGGCCGACGATGTGCGCGAGGTAGGTCTTCTTCACGCCGTACTTCGGGTGGGTCAGCCGGTGGGCCAGCTCACCGTGGTTGGTGAGCAGGATGACGCCCTCGGTCTCGGTGTCGAGCCGGCCGACGTGGAAGAGCCGGGTCTCGCGGTTGGTGACGTAGTCACCGAGGCACTGCCGGCCCTCCGGGTCCTCCATCGTCGACACGACACCGGCGGGCTTGTTCAGCGAGAAGAACTGGAAGCTCTGCGTGGCGACGGTCAGCCCGTCGACCTTGATCTCGTCCTTCTCCGGGTCGACGCGCCGCCCCTGCTCCAGGACGATCTCGCCGTTGATCTCTACCCGGGCTTCCTCGATCAGCTCCTCGCAGGCGCGCCGGGAGCCGAAGCCCGCTCGCGCGAGCACCTTCTGGAGCCGCTCGCCCTCCTGCTCGGCGCCCGGGAAGGTCTTGGGCAGCTTGACGTCCTTCTTCTCGGCGTACCGGTCGCGGTTGCGCTCCTCGATCTGCGCCTCATACTCGCGAGCGCGCGCCGGGGCCGTACGCCCACGCTGCTGGGGCTGCTTGGGACCGCCCTTGGCGCCGCCGCGGGCCGCACCGCCGCGCCCGGACTTGGGCCCGTCCTTCGTCGCCCCGGGGCCCACGTCGTAGCGGCGCTCCTCGGGGCGGGGCTTGCTGGGGCGGCCCTGCCCCTGCTTGTCGTCCCTGTTGTTGCCGGCACCGCGGTGGTTGCCCCGCCCGCCGTTTCCGCCGTTCCTGCCGCTGCTTCGCATCAAAGTTCCGTCTGGTCGTCTTCGTCGTCGGCACCCGGGGAGACCGGGCGGCCCGGCACGTCGTCATCAGGCGCGTCCGGGTCGAACGACGGTACGCCCTCCTGGGTCTCGGCCTCGATCGCCTCCGCCTCCGGGAGGAAGGGCGCGAGCTCCGGGAGCTCGTCCAGGCCGCGCAGGCCCATCCGCTCCAGGAAGTAGTTCGTCGTCGTGTACAGGATCGCACCTGTTTCGGGTTCCGTGCCCGCCTCCTCGACGAGACCCCTTTGCAGGAGGGTCCGCATGACGCCGTCGCAGTTGACTCCGCGCACGGCCGAGACCCGGCTGCGGCTGACCGGCTGCCGGTACGCGACGACGGCCAGGGTCTCCAGGGCGGCCTGGGTGAGGCGGGCCTGCTGGCCGTCCAGCACGAAGCGCTCGACGGCGGGCGCGTACTCGGCACGGGTGTAGAACCGCCAGCCGTTCGCGACGAACCGCAGTTCGAAGCCACGCCCCTGGACGGTGTACTCGTCGGCCAGCTCGCGCAGCGCGTCCGTGATCTGGCGGCGCGGCCGGTCGAGGATCTTCGCGAGATGTTCCTCGGTCGCGGGCTCGTCCACGACCATCAGGACGGCCTCCAGAGCGGGCTTGAGGTCGAGATCGGCGACGGTACGCAGTCCGGCCGGGATCTCGCTGATTTCTTCGCTCACGCCGGTTTCTCCTCCTTCGGCGGCTCGGGCGGCCGGTCGAACTCGTCGGTGACGGTCGGTGTCTCGTCCCCGTCCCCGCCGGTCCACCGCACGAGCAGCTCGCCCAGCGCGGCCTCCTGCTCCAGCTCCACGGCCTTCTCGCGGTACAGCTCCAGCAGTGCGAGGAAGCGGGCTACGACGGTGAGGGTGTCGTCGGTGTCCTCGATGAGCGCCCGGAAGCTGACCTCGCCGAACTCCCTGAGCCGGGCGACGACGAGCTGGGCCTGCTCCTGCACGCTGACCAGCGGGGCGTGGATGTGGTCGACGTAGACCTGTGGCCTGGGCTTGGGCTGCATCGCCTTCACGGCGAGCTTGGCGAACCCTTCCGCCCCGATGCTGATGACGACCTCGGGCAGCAGCGCGGCATGCTGGGGTTCGAGCCCGACGGTACGCGGATAGCGCCGGGCCTCGTCGTCGAGCCGCCCGCTGAAGATGTCCGCGATCCGCTTGTACGCGCGGTACTGCAGCAGCCGGGCGAACAGCAGGTCCCGGGCTTCGAGCAGCGCCAGATCGCCCTCGTCCTCCACCTCGGCGGCGGGCAGCAGCCGTGCCGCCTTCAGATCGAGCAACGTGGCCGCGACGACGAGGAACTCGGTCGTCTCGTCCAGATCCCAGTCCGGCCCCAGCGCCCGGATGTACGCCATGAACTCGTCGGTCACCTTCGACAGCGCGACCTCGGTGACGTCCAGCTTGTGCCTGGAGATCAACTGCAGCAGCAGATCGAAGGGGCCTTCGAAATTGGCGAGCCGGACCGTGAAGACCCCGTCACCGGCATCGCCCGGGCTCTCGGACCTCGCAGCCGGCTCGACGGGCACCATCGGCTCAACGGGCGCCGTCGGCTCTGCAACCTCCACCGGCTCGACGGCCGACTGCGGCTCTACAGCCTCCACCCGCCCAACGGGCTTCACCCGCTCGGCCACCGGCCCCAAGGTCTCCGCCGCTGTCGGCTCAGCCGGTGCCGGGGGCTCGGGCTGCGCAGCCTCGGGCCAAGCCATCTCCGGAGGCGACTCCGGCTCTACCGGCCCAGCTCCCGGCAGGGGCCCGGCGCCCGGCCCCCGCCCCACCGCACGCCGACGGCCGTTCGGGCCGTCGGCGGGTGGAGGGGAAGCGTTCGAGGTCATAGCCCCCGCAGGCTACCGTTACCGCCCGCGCAGACGTCGTACGAGGATGCTGGCGTCCCCGCGGGTCTCCAGGTCGGCGAGGACCACGGCGACCGCCTCGCGGACGATACGGCCACGGTCGACCGCCAGGCCGTGCTCGCCGCGGAGCACGAGACGTGCGTGCTCCAGGTCCATGAGCTCCTCGGCGGACACGTACACGGTGATTTTCTCGTCGTGCCGCTCACGGC
>NZ_JBHUQX010000379.1:0-9352 GCF_042674225.1 Streptomyces sp. NPDC056948 | reverse complement strand
GCGCCTGGAACCAGGTGGTCCGTATGATCCCGGCGCTCGTCATCGACGAGGCGGGCGTGGACGAGGGACTGCGGGCCTGGGCGAAGGCGGTCGAGGCGGGCACGTCGGGAGCCGACGGCCGATGACCACCGCCACCCGCGACCTGGCGGGTCTGACGGCCCGTATCGCCGAGATCGCGCCCGGCCTGCGGGTGGAGACCGGCCCGGGGGCGACGGGCCCGTACGCCTACGACGCCTCCAACTACCGCGTGCTGCCGTGGGCCGTGGCCTTCCCGCGCACCGCCGACGACGTGGTCGCGGTGCTGCGGGCCTGCCGGGAGGCGGGCGTGCCGGTCACGGCCCGGGGCGGCGGCACCAGCATGGCGGGCAACGCCGTCGGACTCGGTGTCGTCCTGGACTTCTCCCGGCACCTGAACCGGATCCTGGACATCGACCCCGAGGCCCGCACCGCGCGGGTCGAGACCGGTGTCGTCCTCGACGCGCTGCGCGCCGCGACCGCCCCGCACGGGCTCGACTTCGGCCCCGACCCGTCCTCGCACAGCCGCTGCACCCTCGGCGGCATGATCGGCAACGACGCGTGCGGCAACCGGTCGGTGCGCGACGGGCGGACCAGCGGCCATGTCGAGGCCCTGGAGATCGTGACGGCCGACGGCGTGCGGGCCGTCGCCGACCGCTCCGGACTGCATCCGGTCGACCCTCAGGACGCCGGACTCGTCGCCCGCCTGGAGACGGACGTACGCCGGCTGATCGCCGACAACCTGGAGCCGATCCGTACCGAACTGGGCCGGATCCCGCGCCAGGTCTCCGGCTACCAGTTGCACCGCCTGCTGCCGGAGAACGGCTTCGACATGGCCCGCGCGCTCGTGGGCACCGAAGGCACCTGTGCGGTCGTCACCGCCGCGACGGTCCGCCTGGTGGCGACCGCACAGGCCTCGGCGCTGCTGACCCTCGGCTACGACGACGTCGTCGACGCCGCCGAGGACGTGCCGGAGATCCTGCGTTTCTCGCCCAGCGCCGTGGAGGGCATGGACGAGGCGATCGTCGCCACCATGCGCGTCCGCCGCGGCCCGGACTCCGTCACCGGCCTGCCCGAGGGCCGCGCCTGGCTCTACGTCGAACTCGAAGGCGAGGACCAGGCCGCGGTCGACGGCCGTGCCGCCGAGCTGCTCGGCGTGCTGAAGGCACAGGGCCGGCTGACCGGCGGACGGGTCGTCGAGAGCCCGGCCGAGCGGCGCTCGCTGTGGCGGGTCCGCGAGGACGGGGCCGGGCTCGCCGCCCGGTTGGTGGACGGCGGGGAGTCCTGGCCCGGCTGGGAGGACGCGGCCGTCGCCCCCGAGAACCTCGCCGCCTATCTGCGCGACTTCCGCAAGCTGCTGGCCTCGCACGGGCTGACCGGTGTGCTGTACGGGCACTTCGGCGCGGGCTGCGTCCACGTACGGGTCGACTTCGACCCGGCCACGGACACCGGCCGGGCCGTCATGCGGCGGTTCCTCTCCGAGGCCGCCACGCTGGTCGTCTCGCACGGCGGCACCCTGTCGGGCGAGCACGGTGACGGACGGGCCCGCAGCGAACTGCTGGAGGTCATGTACAGCCACCGCATGCTCGCCGCGTTCGCCGCGTTCAAGCGGATCTTCGACCCGGACGGGCTGCTCAACCCCGGAGTCATCGTCGAGCCGGCCCCCCTGGACGCCGACCTCGCGCTGCGTGAACTCCCGCTCGTGGACACGTCGTTCACCTTCCCGCACGACACGGACGGCTTCACGGGCGCGGTGCGCCGCTGTGTCGGCATCGGCCGCTGCCGCAGCGACTCCGGCGGGGTGATGTGCCCGAGCTACCGGGCCACGGGGGAGGAGAACGACTCCACCCGCGGCCGGGCCCGCATGCTCCAGGAGATGGTGCGCGGAGAGGCCGTCCAGGACGGCTGGCGCTCGACCGAGGTCAAGGACGCCCTCGATCTGTGCCTGTCCTGCAAGGCCTGCTCCAGCGACTGCCCGGTCGGCGTCGACATGGCGACCTACAAGGCGGAGTTCCTGCACCAGCACTACAAGGGCAGGCTCAGGCCCCGCTCCCACTACTCGCTCGGCTGGCTGCCCAGGACCTCCGCCCTCGCCGGATACGCGGCCCGCCCCGTCAACCTCCTGCTGCGCGGACCGCTCGGCAGGCTCCTCGCCCGCCTCGGCGGCGTGACCACGAAGCGCAGGATCCCCGCCTTCGCCTCCCGGCGCGCCCTGCGGAAGACCCTGCGTGCGGCGAAGCCCCCGGGGCCGGCGAAGGCCCTGCTCTTCGTCGACAGTTTCACCCGGGCCTTCCGCCCCCAGGTCGCGGGAGCGGCGAGCCGCGTGCTCGCCGACGCCGGCGTTCCCTGCGCCCCGCGGGACGGGCTGTGCTGCGGACTGACCTGGGTCAGCACCGGCCAGCTTTCCGCGGCCCGCAGGATCATGGCCCGTACGGTCGCCCACCTCGACGACGGCGACGACCGGCCGATCATCGTGGCCGAGCCGAGCTGCGCCGCCGCCCTCAAACGCGACGTGCCCGAACTCCTCGGCACCGAGGCCGCACAGCGCGTCGCCGACCGCGTCCACACCTTCACCGGGGCCCTCACCGACCTCGCCGACCAGGGCTGGACCGCGCCGCCACTGCCCCGGGACGTCGTCCTGCAGACCCACTGCCACGAGTACGCCACCTTCAAGGGCCGCCGCCCCGCCGACCTGCTGCGCCGCCTCGGCGTCCGCACGGTCGACGAGGCCGAGGGCTGCTGCGGACTCGCCGGGAACTTCGGCTTCGAGGCGGAGCACTACGACACCTCGATGGCCGTCGCGGACCTGGCCCTCAAGCCCCGCATCGACGCCCTCGAAGGACGCCCCGTCGTGGCCGACGGCTTCAGTTGCGCCACCCAGATCGACCACCTCGCCGGTGACCGGGGCGTCCGCGCCCTGCACCTCGCGGAACTCCTCGACCCCTCCGCCGATCGACCAGGAGAGCACTCATGACCGAGGTACTGAACCAGTTGTTCATCGGCGGTGCCTGGGTGGACGCCGCGGACGGCGCCACCCTGCCCGTCGACGACCCCGCCACCGGCGAGATCATCGGCCATGTCGCCGACGCGGGTGCCAAGGACGCCAGGCTCGCGGAGGAGGCGGCCGTCCAGGCCCAGGCCGAATGGGCCCGTACGGCACCTCGGGCGCGCAGCGAGATCCTGCGCCGCGCGCACGAGCTCATCCTGGAGCGCACGGATGAACTCGCCCGTCTGATGACGTCCGAGATGGGCAAGCCGCTCGCCGAGGCCAGGGGAGAGGTGGCGTACGCCGCCGAGTTCTTCCGCTGGTTCTCCGAGGAGGCCGTGCGGATCGACGGGGGATGCGGCACGCTGCCCGACGGCCGCAACCGCATGCTGCTCTCCCGCCGCCCGGTCGGCCCCTGCCTGCTGATCACGCCGTGGAACTTCCCGCTGGCCATGGGCACCCGCAAGATCGGCCCGGCGATCGCGGCGGGCTGCACCATGATCCTCAAACCCGCCCCGCAGACCCCGCTGTCCAGCCTCGCCCTCGCCGGGATCCTGAAGGAGGCCGGGCTGCCGGACGGCGTGCTGAACGTCGTCACCACCTCCCGCGCCGGAGAGGTCTGCGAACCGCTGCTGCGCGGCGGCCGGATCCGCAAGCTGTCCTTCACCGGCTCCACGGCCGTCGGCCGGCTGCTGCTCGCGCAGTGCGCCGACACCGTCGTACGGACGTCGATGGAGCTGGGCGGCAACGCGCCGTTCATCGTCTTCGACGACGCCGACCTGGACGTGGCCGTGGACGGCGCGATGGTCGCCAAGATGCGCAACATGGGCGAGGCCTGCACCGCCGCGAACCGCTTCTTCGTCCACCGGCCGGTCGCCGAGGAGTTCGGGCGGCGGCTCGCCGAGCGGATGGGCGCGCTCGTGGTCGGCCCCGGCACCCGGGACGGCGTCGACGTCGGCCCGCTGATCGACGCCACCGGACGGGCCAAGGTGGAGGAGCTCGTGGCCGACGCTGTGGAGCGCGGCGCCGAGGTGCTCGTGGGCGGGCGGAGGCCTGAAGGGCCCGGCAACTTCTATCCGCCGACCGTGCTGGCCGGTGTCGATCCCGACAGCCGTCTGATGGACACGGAGATCTTCGGCCCGGTCGCCGCGATCCTCACCTTCGACGACGAGGACGAGGTCCTGCGCCGCGCCAACGACACACCCTGGGGGCTGGTCGGTTACGTCTTCACCCAGGGGCTGGACCGGGGCCTGCGCGTCAGCGAAGGTCTGGAGGTGGGCATGGTCGGCCTCAACACCGGCCTCGTCTCCAACCCGGCGGCCCCGTTCGGCGGGGTCAAGCAGTCCGGACTCGGACGCGAGGGCGGCCGGGTCGGGATCGAGGAGTTCCTGGAGTACCAGTACGTGGTCGTGCCCGTGCGCTAGCGGTGGAGGCGCCGCCGGTACGTCTCGGCGCTCAGAGCCGGGATCCTGCCCGGCACCGCGCTTCCACGCGGAGGGCGGTGCCGGAGCCGTCCACGCGCGTGTGCGGGGGCTGAACTAGACGCCCGACCGGCGGTGGGCGATCTCGGCCGCCGTGTCGGCGACCATGCGGCCCCATTCGGGCAGCCGGCTCTCGTCGTAGCGCGAGTCCGGCATCGAGACGGCCACGGAGGCGAGTGGTGTGCCGTCGGCGTCGAGGACGGGCGCGGCGATCGCGCACACGTCGGGGAGGAACTGGTTGCGGTTGACCGCGTACCCCTCGGCCCGCACGCGGGCGAGGTCCGTGCGCAGCCGCGCCGCGTCGACCGGCGTGGACGCGCTGTAGCTCTGCAACCCGCGTGCGACGACCGCGTCGAGGTCGGCCCCCGACAGGTGGGCCAGCACACTGTGCCCGGTGGCCGTGGCGTGCAGCGGGGAGATGTCGCCGACGGCATGGAAGGTCCGTACGACGTGGTCGCAGTCGACGCGGTCGACGACGACCGTGCCGTGCGGGGCGTCGGGCACCGACAGGTGGATGGTCTCGTTCAGCGCGTCACGCAGCCGAAGCATCGGTTCGCGTGCGGCGGCGAACAGACTGGAGCCCTGGAGTGCGGCGGGCCGTACGGCCAGGACGCGGACGCCGACCTCCCAGCTCGTGGTGTCCCTGCGGTTGGCCCGCAGCCAGCCCGCCTCGTTCAGCGTGACCAGGGTGCGCTGCACGGTCGACTTGGGCAGGCCGAAGAGCTTGGTCAGCTCCCCGACGGTGACCGGCTGGTGCTGGGCGACCGCCTCCAGGATGCGCAGCGACCTGGTGACACTCTTCATTTCCATCCGGTTTCCCCCATTGGTCCTCGGAATTTCTCCTGGGTGCCCTCTTGACTCCCCCTGAGGGCCACTGTCATTCTCTGTGCCAGATTCTAGCACAGCATTCCACAATGTGGCACGGCCCTCCGGAGGATCCCGACGAGGTGAGCCGGACTCCGAGAACCGGGCGAATGCGGCCGGAGAGCCCCGAAGGGCCCCGTCCCCGCTCGAACCCCCTCGAATCGATCAGCCTCACGCAGGGGCTCAGGATGCGCCCCGGCGATACGAAAGGAAAGCCCTGTGTCAGCTGCCAGGAAGCGCGTCGCGGTCGTGGGCGTGGGAACGATGGGCAGTCAGGCCGCCTGGCGGCTCGCCGCCCGCGGTGCGCAGGTCGTCGCCTACGACCGCTTCGCCCCCGGCCACGACCGCAGCGCGGCCGGCGGCGAGACGCGGATCTTCCGCAGCGCCCACTTCGAGGACTCCCGCTACGTGCCGCTCCTCAAGCACGCCGACACCCTCTGGGAGAGGCTCCAGGAGGAGACGGGCCGTGAGCTGCGCCGACAGACCGGATGCCTGCTGATGGGGTCCACCGAGCACCAGCAGATGGCCACCGTCCTGGAGTCCATCGCCGAACACGGCCTCGACCACGAGGTGCTCGACGCCGAGACGATGGCGAAGCGGTTCCCGCAGTACCGGCTGGAGGACGGGGATGCTGCCGTCCTCGACCGCAGGGCGGGCTTCATCCGCCCCGAGCTGACCGTCCAGACCGCCGCCCGCCGTGCCGAGCAACTGGGCGCGCAGATCCACCGCTACACCCCCGTGCGGGAGATCGTCCCCGTCGGGAACGGAGTGGAGATCCGCACCGACGCCGGCAGCGAGCGCTTCGACACCGCCGTCGTCACCGTCGGGCCCTGGGTGAACGACCTGCTGCCCGAACTGCCCTGGGAGGTGGACGTCCGCCGCCTCGTCAGCGCCTGGTACGTGCCCACCACCGACGCCTGGTTCGGCGAGGAGCGTCCCGCCTTCATCCGCACCACCCCCACCCACTGCTACGGCCTGCCCTCCCCGGACGGCATCTCCGTGAAGATCGGCCTCTCGCGCGCCCTGCACGCCCCGGCCGGCGACCCCAACGCGCTGGACCGCACCGTCCGGCCGGAGGAACTGGAGCTCTTCACCGACCTCGTCCGCCGCCATCTGCCCGACCTGCACCCGGACCCGACCCGCCTGGCCGTCTACATGGAGGGCTACACCGAGAGCAGCCGCCCGCTGATCGGCCCGCTGCCGGGAGCCGAGAACGTCGTCCTGCTCGCCGGCTTCTCCGGCCACGGCTTCAAGCTGTCACCCGCGTTCGGCGACATCGCCGCCGATCTGGCGCTGGACGGCACCTCGGCGCAGCCCATCGACTTCATCAGCACACTCGGCCGCACCACGGCCTGAACGAGGTACGTCATGACACTGACCGTCGGACCCTTGCGGGCCGAACCGGGCCGCAAGACCCGGGGCACGATCCCCGTGGACCTCGGCAGCACGACCGTCGAGATCCCACTGATCCTCGTCAACGGCTCACGCCCCGGCCCCCGGGTCGTCATCACCGGCGGCGTCCACGGCGGCGAGTTCGTCGGCGTCGACGCGGCCGCCCGCCTCGGGGGAACCCTGGAGCCGGACGACGTCGGCGGCCAGGTGGTGATCTGCCCGGTGGCCAATCCGCCGGCGGTGTACGCCGGCCGGCTGGGCAAGTCCCCGCTCGACGACGTCAACATCAACCGCGTCTTCCCCGGCCACCGCGAGGGAGGCCCCACCGAGCGCCTGGCCGCCTGGCTCTTCGACCACGTCATCGCCGGCGCCGAAGCCTACGCGGACCTGCACAGCGGAGGCATCGACGAGACCCTGCTCGACTTCGTCGGCTACCGGCTCACCTCCGACGAGGAACTCGACGCCAGGACGCGGGCGATGGCTCACGCCGTCGGCTACGAGCGGGTCCTGTTCGGCCGCAACGCCGAGGGTGGCAACAGCCATGCCGCGGCCGCCCGCCTCGGTATCCCCGCCATCCTCATCGAGACCGGCCGGCTCGGCGAACGCCACCCCGAGCAGACCCGGACCCTGCTCGACGGCCTGTACCGCGTGCTGCACCACCTCGGCGTCCTCGACGAGCCGCCGCGCACCGCGCCCGTGGCCGTGCCGCCGCGCGACTGGGTGTGGACCGGGTCCGTCGTCTCCCCGGCCACCGGCCTCTGGTACCCGGATGCCGCCACCGGCGACGACGTGACCGCGGGCCAGACCATCGGCCGTGTCATCGACCCGGCCCACGGCAGCGAACACAAGGTCACCGCCACCGCCACCGGCAGGATCCTCTATGGCATGAACGGGCTCACCGTCGCCCCCGGCGCCGAACTCGCCGCCATGGCGCAGCCCGCCGACTGACCGGCCGCCCCCAACGGCCCCACCCCTCAGTCCCCAGCCGCCCCACCCTCGCCCCGCTCATCCGGTCCCCACGCGCCAGCCCCAGGAGATGTGTCATGAGTGATCCAGTCATAGGCCGCAGAGCGCTCCTGCGCGGAGCAGGCGGTATCGCCGCCCTCGCCGCCCTGCCCTCCCTCGCCGCCTGCGGCACCGGCACCAGCCGTACCGCGTCGGGCGGCAAGGGCGGCGGCAAGTCGGTGGTCGTCCGCGACAGCGGCGGCACCTACGGGGAGGCCCTCCAGAAGGCGATCTACACGCCGTTCACCCAGGAGACCGGCATCGGCGTCCAGGTCGTCAACCTCCAGAGCACCCAGATGCTGGCCCAGATCAAACAGGGCCGCCCCCAGTTCGACCTCATCAACAACTCGATGATGGACCACCGCAAGTTCGGGGCGCAGGACGCCCTGGAGGCGCTGGACACCGACCGGATCAAGAGCCTGAAGAGCGCCAGGATCCCCGACAGCCAGATCACCGACCACGGCATCGGCAACAGCTTCTACGGCCAGTGCATGGCCTACCGCACCGACGCCTTCGACGGCCGCAAGCCGGAGTCGTGGGCCGACTTCTGGGACACCGCGGGGTTCAAGGGCAGCCGCTCGATGTGCAACCCGGACGCCGACCTGCCCGAGTTGGAGTTCGCCCTGCTGGCCGACGGCGTCCCGATGGACAAGCTCTACCCGCTCGATCTGGACCGCGCCTTCAAGGTGCTGACCCGGCTCCGCTCCGACATCAAGAAGTTCTGGGACAGCGGCCCGCTCCCCGGTGTGCTCCTGAGCCGCCAGGAAGTGACGATGTCCACCGTCTGGGACGGCCGGATCGCCGACCTGGAGAAGCAGGGCGTCCCGGTCGCGCGGCAACTCAACGGCATGCGCCGCCAGTTCCAGGGCTACGCCATCGCCAAGGGGGCGGCCCACGTGGACGCCGCCTACCGGCTCATGGACTACGCGCTGCGTCCCGAGTCCCAGGCCCGTCTGGCCAAGGCCTTCCCGTCGAACCCGTCCTCCCCGGTGGCCTACGAGAAGCTCACCACCGACGAACGCAACGCCCTCGCCGGTGCGCCGCAGTACTACGACAAGGGTTTCGACGCGGACATCGGCTGGTGGCTCAAGAACGAGACCGCCGTCACCAAGCGTTGGCTGGAGTGGGCCCGTGACTGAATTCGGTGTAGCCATGCCTTCCCTGGAGACCACCGGCGGCAAGCCCGCCACCACGACCGGCAAAGCCCTGTCCGTAGTGGCCCTGCGCAAGACCTACGGGGACGTCGTCGCCGTGGACGAGGCGTCCATGGAGATCGCCGCCGGGGAGTTCGTCACCTTCCTCGGCGCCTCGGGGTCGGGCAAGACCACGACCCTCATGATGATCGCGGGCTTCTGCGAACCCGACTCCGGCACCATCACCGTCGGGGGCCGCGACGTCACCCGGCTCGCCCCCCAGAAACGCGGCCTCGGCTTCGTCTTCCAGCAGTACCTCCTCTTCCCGCACATGACCGTCAGCGAGAACATCGCCTTCCCGCTCACGCTGCGCGGCGTGCCGAAAGGCGAGATCCGCAGGCGGGTCGGGGAGACCCTGGAGATCGCCGGCCTCTCCGGGTTCGGCAGCCGCCGCCCCCGCGAGCTGTCCGGCGGAC
>NZ_JBHUQX010000378.1:0-9400 GCF_042674225.1 Streptomyces sp. NPDC056948 | reverse complement strand
GGCCTCCACCGCGACCCGGTTCGCCGGGATGTCGACGTACCACAGGGGCGTGTCGCGGGTGTCGGCACGGGCCGCTGCCCCGTCCAGCTTCTTCTTCGCCGCCTGGAGGTCCCGGAGCGTCTTCTTCACGACGGCGGCCTTGGCGCCCTGGGCCTTGATGGCGGGCACGTCCGCGGTGTTGGTGGTCGCCACCACGAGCTCCTGCGCCGTCGTGCCGCGCAGCCACGCGCCCGCGAAGCGGTTGCCCAGGGCGTTGCGCAGCCGCCCCGCCCGGGTGCCCGCCTCCGCCTCGTTGACCAGCCGCAGGGACGCCTGGGCCGGGGTCAGCCCGAGGTCGCGCTCCAGGGCACGCAGCACCGGAGCCGACGGCCGGTCGGCGCCGAGGGTCTGGGCGGCCGAGGGCAGCGGGCCCGCGGGAGGCGTCGGCTCGGCCGCCACGGCGGAGGGGAGCCCGGTGGCGACGAGTGCGCCGAGTGCGGCCAGGGCCGCCCGGCGGCCGGTCACGGCGTGTCTGAGGACCATTCGATGTGTCTCCTTCGATCACGGTGGAACTGCTGTCATGCGGACTTCAGGCCGGGCGAACCCACCTCCGTGACGAAGGACGCGGTCGTCGAGACGGTGCCCCCGGGCTGCGTGATGGACGGGACGGTCCGGAAGTCGACCTGGGCTTTCGCGCGGTCCAGCTCGACCCGGACGTAGCCGCGGCGGCCGTCGTAGTACTTCATGTGGGGGTTGGCCCGCAGGTAGGTGTCCCAGTTGTCGGGCTTCTCGGTTCCGTTGCCGCCGCTGGAGATGGAGGTGCAGGTGAACTCCGTGCCCAGCGTCCGGGACCGCGGGTCGTCGAAGTCGTCCTTGATGTCGAAGGCGTACCCGACGTGGACGTCGCCGGTGAGGACCATCCAGTTGTCGATGCCCGCGGCCTTCGCGCCCGCCGTGACCCGGTCGCGGGAGGCGCGGTAGCCGTCCCAGGCGTCCATGGAGACCCGGGCCGGCCCGGTCACGTCGAACTTGCGCTCCGAGAAGCACACCTGCTGGGGCATCACGTGCCACAGCGCGCCGGAGTTGCGCCAGCCGTCCAGCAGCCAGCGTTCCTGCGCGGCGCCGGTCATGGTGCGTGCCGGGTCGTCCGACTCGGTGCCCGGCGCGTGCGGCCGGTCGTCGTAGGCCTGGTCGGAGCGGTACTGGCGGGTGTCGAGGAGGTCGAACTGGACGAGTGACCCCCAGGCCAGCCGGCGGTACAGCCGGGCGTCGGGGCCCTGCGGCAACTGCTCGGCCCGCAGCGGCTGGTTCTCCCAGTAGGCCCGGTAGGCGGCGGCGCGTCGCGCAAGGAACTGCTCCGGGGAGGTGCCGTTCTCGTCGAAGGCGCCGGCGTAGTTGTTCTCCGTCTCGTGGTCGTCCCAGGTGACGAGGAACGGGTGCCGGGCATGCGCGGCGCGCAGGTCCGGGTCGTTCTTGTAGAGCGCGTAGCGCAGCCGGTAGTCCGCGAGGGTGGTCGTCTCGCGGTTGAACACGTCGGGCAGTTTGCGGTCGCTGTAGCGGCGGGCCCCGCCGGCGGAGTCCACCGGGTACTCGTACAGGTAGTCGCCGAGGTGGAACACCGCGTCGACGTCCTCCTCCGCCAGATGCCGGTGGGCGGTGTAGTAGCCGTCCTGGTAGGCCTGGCAGGCCACGGCGGCCAGCCGCATGCCGTCGGTGGCGCTGCCCGCGGCCGGTGCCGTACGGGTCCGGCCCGTGGGGCTGATCCAGCTGCCCACCCGGAACCGGTAGTAGTAGTGGCTGTTCGCCCGCAGGCCCTTGATGTCGACGTGCACGCTGTGGGCGTATTCGGGATGCGCCGTGGCGACACCCCGCTGCTCGACGAGCGCGAACCTCTCGTCCACGGCCACTTCCCAGGAGACGGCGACCCGTTCCTGGCCCAGGCCGCCGTCCGCGGTGAACGGCTCGGGGGCGAGCCGCGTCCAGATCAGCACCGAGTCGGGCAGCGGATCGCCGGAGGCCACGCCGAGGGTGAACGGATCGTCGGAGACCCGGGCGGCGTCGAGCTCCGGAGCGGCGGTGGCGCCGCGGGCCGGCCGGTTGGTGCTGAAGGCGAGCATCGCCGCCGCAGCGGTGACGGTCAGGAAACGGCGGCGGGCGACGTGCGGCGCCGCGGTGCGCAATACGGCGTCGTGCGGGGAGAAGGCATGCTCGGACGGTGCTTTCCGACGGCCCGTCAGCGCCATCTGGTGTCCTCTCGTACGGGGCAGGGCACCCCGGACGGAGGCGTGGGGCATCGCCGACGTGCGGAGCGCGGAGCTGCATGCTAAGCAGACAAAATGCCTAAAGCGGGCGCGACCTGCGGGGCGTTCACACCAGAGGCGGTACGGGAACAGCGTGTCGCGTCGTCTGTCAGAGAACGCAGACGCAGAACGCAGACGCAGAACGCGGAAAGCGCCGCCGGCGTGGGCCGACGGCGCAAAGCGAGCGGAAGATGGGGGGCTAGCGGGTGGCTCGCGCGGCGGCCCCGGTGGTCGCGTGGTCGCGGACCGGCAGGTGGTAGACGTGGAACGCCCGCCCGATGACCGGCTGGGCGACATTGCGCACCCGTACGCCGCCGCTCGTCATGCCGTGCTCCGTGCCGGCGTGCGCGTGCCCGTGCACCGCGAGGTCGGCGCCGGCCGTGTCGATCGCCTCGGCCAGCAGATAGCTGCCCAGGAACGGATAGATCTCCAGCGGTTCGCCCGCCAGCGTGTCCGGGACGGGGGAGTAGTGGGTCAGGGCGATCCGCGCGTCACAGCCCTCCTCGCCGAGCTGCTCCAGGGACGCCCGCAGGCCGTCGGCGCAGCGGCGCGAGTGCCTGACGAACTCCTTCATGACCGGCTCGCCGAACTCCCCGGCGCAGCGGCCGACGAAGCCGCCGCCGAACCCCTTGGTGCCGGCCACGCCGATACGCGCCCCGCCGCACGGCACGACCGTCCCCTGCCCCTCGAGAACATGGGCGCCGGCCTCTCGGAGAACGGCCGTGACCTCGTCGGGCTTGTCGTCCTGATGGTCATGGTTGCCCAGGACGGCGACCACCGGCACCCCGAGGCCCTGGATCTCCCGGGCCACCACCAGGGCCTCCTCGGGAGTGCCGTGCCGGGTGAGGTCCCCGGCCAGCAGCAGGAGGTCGGCGCACTCGGGCAGGGTCTCGAACGCGGGGCGGAGCAGGCCCTGGCTGTCGGGCCCCATGTGGATGTCCCCGACGGCTGCGATGCGGATCATGAGAGTTCCTCCGCGTGGTCGGGGGAGGACGCCCCGGTGACCACGAGGTCGCTGTGCACCGGTGTCCCGGCGAGCTCCTCGAGGGCGGTGCGCAGAATCTCCTCGCGGCAGGGGGCCGAGGGCACGGTGCCGGTGAGCAGCACCGTCCCGCCGCGGGCCTCGACCCGTACGCCCAGTTCACCGAGTTCGCCGGAGGCGAGGCGGTCCTGGAGGTGGGCGATGCGGTAGTCCAGGTTCTGCGCCGGCGGCGCGCCGCCCGTGTCCTGGGAACCGTGGGTGCTCATGGGTGCTCCTTCAGATGACGTTCAGGCGCTCCAGGAGGAAGAAGAAGGCGGCGGGCATGGGCGCGTCCCCGCACTCGCGCCGCACCCGCTCCCAGTCGACCTTCTCCCGCAGGGCGCGAGCGATGGGGAGGGCGGCGCCGAAGTCGCAGTGGTGCTCGGAGAAGGCGGCGGCCAGGCTCCACAGCAGGTCGGTCGGGGCCAGTACGGGCATGCGCACCGAGTCGACCGAGATCTCCTGCGCCCGCTCCAGCATGTCCGCGCCGACCGGCCGGTCCGCCAGCTCGAAGATGATGTCGACGGGCTGGCCGAAACAGGTGGCCTTGATCAGCCAGTCCTCCGGCGGCGCGTAGACGGTCAGCCCCGCGTCCCGGAGTGTGACCGCCACCGCCTCGGCGTCCTCGGGGCGGATGGCGAAGTCGACGTCGTGCTGGAGGTTCTTCTCGCCCCCGTGCGCGTAAGCGGCCACGCTCCCGGCCAGCGCGAAGAGATGCCCCTTCCGCTTCAGCAGGGCACCGACCTGCTTGGCCGCCTCCAGGATCGCCTGGTTGCGGTCCAGGGGCAGTTCCTGCGGCGGCTCGCCGGCCTGCGGGTCCCGGGGCGGCGCGGGCTCGGTCCGGTCCGGGGCCAGTCGGAGGTCGGGTATCCCCGGCCGCCGGACGAGCGTCGCGTCATCACCGTTCTCCGTCATGACCACTCCATTCGCCGAACAGGACACTCCGCTGCCGCACGGGCCCGCGTGCCCGCTCTGAGTACCCAGCGCGCCCGTGCCGACACGGAAGGCTGCGACTGCCTGCTCCGGCCGAACAAGACAAGCGCTCACACCGTCGACGACGGAATATGGGGCAAGAAGCTGGAAAACCGGTAGAAGCCTGACAAAAGCGCGCCTGTGGAGGTCGACATGAACCAGCAGACATCACGTGCGTCTGATCTTCCGCAGCCGTTGCGGGCCGTCGCCTCGGGCCTCAGGCATCTGCCGGGTGCGGAGCAGGTGGGCAAGGTGGCCGGAGGAGCCCTGGACAAGGTCGGCGCGGTGTCGCCGCGCGGCCGTCGGATCGCCGTCTACGCCGGTGCCGGTGTACTCGGTGTGGCCGGAGTGGTGGAGTGGCCGGTGGCGCTGACCGGCGCCGCCGTAGCCTGGCTGACGCGGCCCCGGCCCGGGCAGGAACCCGACGGCGCGTCACCGAACGGCGGCACGCGGACCGCCCGGAGCGGTGAACGCCGCAAGGGCACCGCCGCCCAGGACAGGCCGGACGACCAGGACACCTCCGCGTACGGCCCCGGCGGCAGACTCGCAGCGTCCCACTACCGGCACGACCGACCCGAACAGCACGTCCACGAACAGCCCGCCAAGGTGGGCGACACCGCCACCGCCTCCGCGCTGAAGCAGGTCGCCGAGGCCACCGCGCACCACGACGCGCACGGCGAGGAGCCGGACCCGGAACACGCTCACCCACACGGACACGACAGCCGGTCGACCGGCTGAGTCGGGACAGCAGCAGATGCTCACACGCTTCGACGTCGCCCCGTTCGTCGGGGCCGTGGCCGGGGCGGCCGCAGGGGCCGTCCGCGGCACCGCCCAGGGCGTGACGTCCGTCTACGACACCACGCGCCGCGTCCGCAACGTAGCGCGCAACGCCCTCACCGCAGGACAGCACTGGAAGGCCGGACAGCGCGTCCACCTCGCCCTGCGGCACCCCGACGGCGAGGCCGCCGCGCTCGCCCGCGAGATGGCCGGGGAACTGCTCGACCACCCGGACGTGCTCACGGCGTACTGGGACGAGGGCCTGGCCCGCATGGTGATCACCGTGGTCGAGGACGCCGCCACCGACCGGGTCACCGAGCGGGCCACAGCGATCGCCGCCCGCCTCGGCCTGGACGAGGGCGCCGACCCGAACGCCCGGGACACCAGCCACCCCGGCGACCCCGCCGAGGTGCGCGTCACCGCGGCGGCGATCCTGCTGGACGCCGCCGGCGCGGTCGGCGCCCTGGCCGGCCGGTCCCTGTGCCTGCCGCCCACCTCCCGCATCATCACCGCGACCGTCACCCTGCTGCGCGAGAACCCCCGCTTCCGGGCCCTGCTCCGGCAGCGCTTCGGCGCCTCCGGCATGGAACTCGTCCTCGCCGCCGCCAACGCCGCCGCACACGGCGCCGGCCAGACCCCGCTGGCGCTCCTGCTCGACGGCGTCCTGCGCGGCACCCAGCTGACGGAGGCCGTGGCCAGGGCCGCGGCCTTCGAGGCCCTGCACGACGACATCGTCCACGAACGGCGCACCAGCCTGCCCTGCCCGCCGGACACCCGGCCGCCGCTCAAGGTGACGCCCGCCGCGGAGTACGCCTCCCACGCCAGCACCGGCAGCGTCGCCGGCGCCGCCGCCACCCTCCTCGTCACGCACAGGGCGAGCGACGCGGCCGAAGCGATCCTCGCGGGATCCCCGAAGGCGGCCAGGTACGGACCGGCCGCCTTCGGCGCGACCCTCGGCACCTTCCTCGCCCACGCCGGGATCCTCCTGCGCAACGGGGAGCGCCTGCGGCAACTGGAGATCGCCGACGCCCTCGTCCTGCACGCCGACGCCCTGCGCAGCCGCCGGCAGGACGCCACCGACGACACCGACGGGCTGCCCGACGACCCGGTGCACCCCTTCGCCGAAGCCGTCCTCGACGCCGCCCGCAGGGCAGGACTGCACGTCGTGATCGCGGGCGGCTCCGACCTGAAGGACATCACCCGGCTCGCCGACGAGGTCGCCCCGAGCGCCAAGCCGTTCGGAGATGTCGTACGCGCCCTTCAGGACGACGGGCACGTGGTCGTGACCGTCGCCCGCCTGAACCGGTCCGGCGACGGCCATGTCGCGGCCGGACTGCCCGCCGGAGACGTGGCCATCGCCCTCACCGACGGACGGGCCGCCGTCTCCTGGGGCGTCGACGCGCTGGCCCCGGGCGGCCTCGCCGACGTCTGGCGGCTGCTGACGGCGATCCCCGCGGCCCGGCGCGTCGGACGCCGGTCACAGACACTGGCCCGCGCGGGCGCCGCCCTGTCGGGGCTCCTGGTCGCCCGCGGCGGACAGCGCCTGGGCCGACTCGGTATGTGGCCCCTCACCCGGCACGCCCCCGTCAACATCGCCGCCGCCAACGCCCTGCTCACCGGCTGGCTCGCAGCCACCCAGGTGGCCCGGGCCACCCCGCCCCCGCCACGACTGCACATTCCCTGGCACGCCCTGGAACCCCACGAGGCCCGCGACCGGCTGGGACGCACGGCGCGCGACGACGAGCCCCGCGGACTCGCCCTATTCGCCGACCGCTCACGACAGCAGGCCGGCCGTCTGATCCGCCACCCGGCCGTGACCCCCGCCCGCTGGACCTGGCAGGCGGCCGGTGCCGTACGCCGCGAACTCGACGATCCGCTCACCCCCGTCCTGGCCACGGGCGCCGTCGCCTCCGCGCTGCTCGGCTCGCTCGTCGACGCCCTGCTGGTCGTGGGCGCCATGGACCTCAACGCCGTGACGGGCGGACTCCAGCGGCTGCGCGCCGAACAGGCACTGGCCCGGCTGGCCGCCCGGCAGCAGCCCAAGGCCCGCAGGCAGGACAGCCACAGGCGCACCGTCACCGTCGACGCCGCCCGGCTGCGGCCCGGCGACGAGATCAGCCTCGGCGCCGGCGACGTCGTACCCGCCGACGCGCGGCTGCTGGAGGTCGACGGTCTCGAGGTCGACGAGTCGGCACTCACCGGCGAGTCCCTGCCCGTGTCCAAGGCCGTCGAGGCCACGCCCGGACTGCCGGTGGCCCAGCGCGCCTGCATGGTGTTCGAGGGCACGACCGTCGTGGCCGGAGACGCCACCGCACTCGTCGTGGACACCGGCGACCAGACCGAGGCGGGCCGCGCCGTCACCCTCGCCGCCCGCACCCCGCCGCCCGCCGGCGTCCAGGCCCGGCTGCAGGAACTGACCCGCAAGGCACTGCCGGTGACCTTCACGGGCGGCGCCGCCGTGACCGGACTGTCCCTGCTGCGCGGCAGCCCCGTCCGACGCGCCGTCAGCGGCGGTGTCGCGGTCGCCGTCGCCGCCGTACCGGAAGGCCTCCCGCTCGTCGCCACGGTCGCGCAGATGGCGGCCGCCCGCCGGCTCTCCCGGCGCGGCGTCCTGGTCCGCACCCCGCGCACCCTGGAGGCGCTCGGGCGGGTCGACACCGTCTGCTTCGACAAGACCGGCACCCTCACCGAGAACAGACTGCGCCTCGTTCGCGTCGCCACCGCCGAAGGCACCGTCCACGAGACCGGCACCGAACGGGCCCTGCCGGTCCTGCGCCTGGCCGCACGCGCCTGCCCGCAGGAGGAGACGGGGCAGGGCCGCCGTGTCGCACACGCCACCGACGAGGCCGTCCTCGACGTCGCCCCGCCCGACGAGGGCTGGGCCCCGACCGGCGAACTGCCCTTCGAGACGCGGCGGGGCTACGCCGCGGCGGTCGGCCGCGACGGCGACCCGGACTTCGGCGAACTCCTCGTCGTCAAGGGCGCCCCGGAGACGATCCTGCCCGCCTGCCGCGACCTCCCCGACCACGCGACCGACACCGCCCACGAACTGGCGGGACAGGGGCTGCGCGTCCTCGCCGTCGCCCGGCGCCCCTGCCGGGCCGACGACGCCGACGCCGAACTCGACGCGCCGCTCTCGGACCTGGAGTTCAGCGGCTTCGTCGCCCTCGCCGACGTCCCGCGCGACACCTCGCACGCCCTGCTCGCGGAACTCCGCCGCTCCGGCATCCTGCCCGTCATGCTCACCGGCGACCACCCAGAGACCGCCCGCGCCATCGCCCTGCAACTGGGCTGGCCGGAGGAGACCGAGGCGGTGACCGGCGACGAACTCGTCGCCATGGAACGCCGCGAACGCGTCCGGGTCCTGCGCGGCGCGGGCGTCATCGCCCGGGTCGCACCCGAACAGAAACTGCACGTCGTCGAGGCCCTGCAACAGGCCGGACGGGTCGTGGCGATGGCCGGCGACGGCGCCAACGACGCCGCCGCCATCCGCGCCGCCGACGTCGGAGTCGGCGTGGAGTCCCGCGGCTCCGCGGCCGCCCGCAACGCCGCCGACCTCGTGCTCACCACCGGCGACCTCTCCGTCCTCGTGGACGCGGTCGCCGAGGGCCGTGCCCTGTGGCGCAGCGTCGCCGACGCGGTGAGCATCCTCATCGGCGGCAACGCCGGCGAGGTCGGCTTCAGCGTTCTCGGCACCCTGCTGGCCGGCGCCTCACCCCTGTCGACACGTCAGCTGCTGCTGGTCAACCTGCTCACCGACATGTTCCCGGCCATGGCGGTGGCGGTCACGCCGAGCGACGACCCCTCGACGGCGGAGCACGCCGCGACCGGCCCGATGAGCCTCGACGTCCTCGGCGCCCCGCTTCTGCGCTCCATCCGGCGCCGGGGCATCACCACCTGCCTGGGCGCGGTCACGGCCTACCTCATCGGCCGCCTCACCCCGGGCACCGAACGCCGGTCCACCACCATGGCCTTGTGCGGCGTGGTCGGCGCCCAGCTCGTGCAGACCCTCTCCGGCCGCCGCCGCAGCCCCCTGGTGTGGGTGACGGCCCTCGGCTCCGCCGCCGTACTCGCCGCACTCGTCCAGACCCCCGGCGTCAGCCACTTCTTCGGCTGCACCCCGCTCGGCCCCGTGGCCTGGGCAGGCGTGGCCCTGGCCATCGGCCTCTCGGCCCTGGCCCCGCGCCTGGAACACCTCCGGGCCGTCCACCTGCTCTACGAGGCCCTGACACGCCTCGCCCTGCGCCTGGGCGACCTGACCCAGCGGGCCCGGGAACTCCTGCAGAGCGGGATCGCCCGGCCGGTGGTGGCGTAGCGGGCGGGCACGCACGACAGAGGGCGGCCGCCACCA
>NZ_JBHUQX010000377.1:0-9468 GCF_042674225.1 Streptomyces sp. NPDC056948 | reverse complement strand
GGCGTGGACGGGCCCGAGCCGGGGCCGGAGGTGGCGGCCACCGGGGTGTGGTCGCCCTGTGGCTGCGGGCCGGCGGCGTTCTCTGCCGGCTTCACCCCCTTCTCCCCCTCCGCCGCCTTCTCGCTCTCCTTCTGCTCCTCTTGCTGCTCCTTCTTCTCCGGAGACGCCGCCTCCTTCTCTTGAGGCGCCGCCTCCTTCTGCGGAGCCACCGCGTCCTTCTCCGGGAACACCACGTCCGAGCACGAGTAATAGGTGTCCGGCGTACTGCTGTTCTGCCACACCGTGTACAGCACGTGCCGCCCGGCCCGGTCGGACGGCAGGGTCGCCTCGAGGCGGTAGGCGCCGTCCGTCAGGGCCGGGTCCGTCACCTCCGCGAACGGCTTCTCGGGCAGGTCGGACCAGGACAGCGGCCCGGCCGGGTCGTAGCCGGGCTTCGTCAGGTACATCCGGAACGTGCCGGTGTGCGGGATCGTCGAGACGTACCGCATGGTCAGCGTCGCGCCGGGTGTCATCCGGGTCGACGGCCAGTCGGCGCGGGCGAGGTCGAGGCCCCGGTAGGCGGGCAGACCCCCGCTGCACAGCTTCCCGTCGGGGACGACCTGCCGGTCACGGCCGTTCACGTTCGCCAGCCGCAGGTTGTCCCAGGCCGTGAAGGGCGCGCCGTTCTCGGCGACGGCCGCGCGGCACGCCGCCGAGCCGACGCGATCGCCGCCCTCGGGGGAGCAGGCCACCACCCGGCTCACCGGATCCGTCGGCGCACCGTGCGCCCCCGCCGGCCCGGCGGCCCACAGCGGTAGCAGCAGCGGGGTCACGAGGGCGGCCGTGAGTGCGGTGCGGTGTGCGGTCGTACGAGGCATGCCTCTGCGTCTCCTCGGCCGGGGCGGCAACGTCGGTAGTGCAGTACGGGAAACCGTCCCGGCGCGTTCACTGCGCACAGTGCGTTCGAAAAGGGTCGTTCGCGCCCAACTGCCCGCCATAGAGGGTGGGTTTCACGCCGGATCGAGGGTTTCCCCCGTATCCCGATGACCTTCCCTTTGCCTATCGTTCGACCACAGCCGACCCACAGGCAACCCCGAACGGTCCGCTCGCCTTCTCTGCGCCTGGCCGGCCATCGCGTCGCTTTTCGAACCACCCCCCTCCGCTTCGACGACGAAGCGACTCCACCGCCGCTCCGCCCAGCCCGGAGTCAGGCCACGAAAGGCAACGACCGTGCGTACCTCCCCAGAGCTCAGACGGAAGCTCATATCCGTCGCCGTCGTCTCCGCCGCCCTGCTGACCGCCGCCCCCGCCTCGGTCGCCGTCGCCCAGGAGTCCGCCCCACGCCCCGCCGCGATCCCCACCGCCCGGACCGAGGCCGCCCCCGGCACCACGGCCGAGCGCCTCATCGTCGGCTACAAGTCCGGTGCCACCGAGGCCAAGTCGAACAAGGCCGCCGCGGCCGACGCCGAGGCCAAGGCCGAGAAGACCGGCGAGGACGTCGACTTCCAGCGCCGCCTCGGCACCGGCGCGGCCCTCGTCGAGCTGGGCACCGACACCACCCGGACCTCCGTCGCCGACGTCGTCGCCCAGTACGAGGCCGACCCGCAGGTCGCCTACGTCGTTCCGGACCGTCTGAACAAGCCGACGGCCGTCACCCCGAACGACACCGACTACAGCAAGCAGTGGGACCTGTTCGAGTCCACCGCGGGCATGAACGTCCCGGCCGCCTGGGACACCACCACCGGCAGCGGCGTCACCGTCGCCGTCATCGACACCGGCTACGTCACGCACTCCGACCTGGCCGCGAACATCGTCGGCGGCTACGACTTCATCTCCGACACCGCCGTCTCCGTCGACGGCAACGGCCGTGACAGCAACCCGGCCGACCCGGGCGACTGGTACAACGCCGACGAGTGCGGCCAGGGCATCCCGGCCTCCAGCTCCTCCTGGCACGGCACCCATGTGGCCGGCACCATCGCCGCCGCCACCCACAACGGCAAGGGCGTCGCCGGCATCGCCTACGGCGCGAAGATCTCCCCGGTCCGCGTCCTCGGCAAGTGCGGCGGCTACGACTCCGACATCATCGACGCGATCACCTGGGCCTCCGGCGGCACGGTCTCCGGCGTTCCCGCCAACACCAACGTCGCCAAGGTCATCAACATGAGCCTCGGCGGGGGCGGCGCCTGCTCCACGGCCACCCAGAGCGCCATCACCGGCGCCGTGAACCGCGGCACCTCGGTCGTCGTCGCGGCCGGCAACGAGAACCAGAACGTCTCCAACTCCTCCCCGGCGAACTGCAACAACGTCATCTCCGTCGCCGCGACCAACCGCGCGGGCAGCCGTGCCTCGTACTCCAACTACGGCTCGCTCGTCGACATCTCCGCCCCCGGCGGCGAGACCCGTACCTCCACCGCCAACGGCATCCTGTCCACGCTGAACTCCGGCACGAAGACGCCGTCGAGCGAGAACTACGCCTCCTACCAGGGCACCAGCATGGCCACCCCGCACGTCGCGGGCCTCGCCGCGCTGCTGAAGTCGGCGAACTCCGCCCTCACTCCGGCGCAGATCGAGTCGGCCATCAAGGCCAACGCCCGCGCCCTGCCCGGCACCTGCTCCGGCGGCTGCGGCGCCGGCCTCGCGGACGCCGCCAAGACGGTCCAGGCCGTCAAGGGCGGTACGTCCACCGGCACGACCTTCTCCAGCACCACCGCCGTCGCCGTCCCGGACAACGGCGCGGCGATCGAGTCGCCGATCAGCGTCACCGGCCGCAGCGGCAACGCTCCCTCGGCCCTCCGGGTCGGCGTCGACATCACCCACACCTACCGCGGCGACCTCGTCATCGACCTCGTCGCGCCGGACGGTTCGACGTACCGTCTGAAGTCCGCCGCGTCGGACTCCGCCGACAACGTGAACACCACCTACACGGTGAACGCGTCGAGCGAGACCGCCAACGGCACCTGGAAGCTGCGCGTCCAGGACACCTCGGCGCAGGACACGGGCACGCTCAACGGCTGGAAGCTGACCTTCTGATTCGCGATCACCAGCGGGCGGGTCGACCGGTGCGGATGGGCACCGGCCGGCCCGCCTTTACGTCTGCCCGCACAACCCCCACAGTTAGATACCGAACGCGCTGTTTTCTTTCACCAGTTGCGATTGTTTTGCCGGATGTGCACCCGCACTCCGGTACACCGGTGTGATGAACGCCGTCTGAGGGTGAGTTATCGTGTACGGGGGGTAAAAACAAACGGCATGACCCGTTCATTTCCGTCCCGGGAGAGTTCAGCCGATGGCGAGGCAGTTGCGAGCCGAGCAGACCCGCTCGACGATCATCACGGCCGCCGCTGACCTGTTCGACCGTCGCGGCTACGAATCGACCAGTCTCAGCGACATCGTGGAGCACGCTCAGGTCACCAAGGGTGCCCTGTACTTCCACTTCGCGGCGAAGGAGGATCTCGCCCACGCGATCCTCGAACTCCAGTCGCACACCGCCCGTCGGCTGGCGACGGAGACCGACAACCGCGGCCACACCGCGCTGGAGGCGCTGATGCGCCTCACGTTCGGCATCACCCGCATGTCCGTCGAGGACCCGGTCCTGCGGGCCGGCCTGCGGCTCGCCACCGGCGGGATCCAGCCGCGGCCGCCGCTGAGTCACCCCTTCACGGAGTGGCTGGACATCGTCACCAACCGGCTCGTCGGCGCGGTCAAGGAATCCGACGTCCACCCGGACATCGATGTCGATGTCGTGGCCCACTCCCTGGTCTGTTTCTTCGTCGGCACCCGGGTCGTGGGCCGCTCCCGCGAGCCCGTCGCGCGGCAGCCCCGCAGGACCGCCGAGATGTGGAACATACTCATCCGCAGCCTGGTCCCGGTGACCCGCCGCGCCCGCTATCTGAGCCTGGCGGCCCGCCTGGAGCGGGAGATCGCGCCGGTCTGACCCAGCGGCCCGGGCCGGCACAGGGTCGGCCGGTGCGAGAGACCCGCGCGCTACGGTGAGCCGCATGCCCGACACCCCCACCCCACCCGTGCTCCTCGGCAACCAGCCGGGCTCGTTCCCCCACAGCGTGCTGGCCGAGCGGCACCCCGCGATCATCCGGCAGGTCCGCGAGGCCTTCCCCTACGAACCCGGGCAGCACCGCGCGCTCGACGACCTGCTGGCGAACTGCACCAAGGGCGAGATCGAACCGCTCCCCGCCGACGCGCACGACCGGGACCACTGGGAGACCTGGGGGCTGCGCGAGTACACCGGCCGCTCCTGGTTCGACGTGCCGTGGCTGTGGTCCGAGAGCTGGTTCTACCGCCGGCTGCTCCAGGCCGTCGGCTGGTTCGGCCCGGGCCCCTGGCAGGGCATCGACCCCTTCCGCCCCTTCAAACTGGCCGAACTCGACTCCGCCGAGACCGACGAGGAACTGGCCGCACTCGACGATCTCGCGAACCGGCCCGCCGACGAACAGGCACAGGCCCTGCTGCACGGCTCCCTCTGGGGCAACCGGGCCGACCTCGGCTTCCGCCTCTCCGCCGAGGGCGCACGGGACGCGGACGCCGCCCCCGGTCTGGTGGCCGACGACAGCGACCGGCTGTGGTCCCTGCTCGACGGTAACGGCACGGGCACCCTGTGCCTGGTCGCCGACAACGCGGGCCGCGAACTCGTGCCCGATCTGCTGCTCATCGCCCACCTCCTGGCCCACGGCCGTATCGGGCGGGCGGTCCTGCACGTCAAGCCGTACCCCTACTACGTCTCCGACGCCACCACCGCGGACGTGGTCGACGCGCTGCGCCGGCTGACCGGTGCCGGGGGAGCGGCCGCCGACCACGGACGGCACCTGTGGTCGGCCCTGGCCGACGGCCGCCTCGTCCTGCGCGCCCACCCCTTCTCCAGCGCCCCGCTGCCGTACGAGGAGATGCCAGGCGACCTGCGCGAAGAGTTCGCCTCGGCCACCCTCACCATCGTCAAGGGCGACCTCAACTACCGCCGCCTGGTGGGCGACCGGCTCTGGTCCCCGACGACTCCCTTCGCGGACGTCACCGCGTACTTCCCCGGCCCGGTCGCCGCCCTGCGCACCCTGAAGTCCGACGTGATCACCGGCCTCGACAGCCGTACGGAGGCCGAACTGGTCGCGGCGGAGGACCAGCGCTGGCGCACCAGCGGCACACACGCGCTGATCCAGGTGAGGGTCCCCGGCTAGGCCAGGCCACCTCCAAAACGTCTGGTTTCACGTTCGATTCACGCGATGGTGTGATCATGTCCCGCCCCGCGGATGCCGCCGCGGGGCGCCGGGTAGGGCCCGGCCATGACGCAGCCGTTCGAACTCCCGCACTTCTACATGCCGCACCCCGCGCGGCTGAACCCCCATGTCGAAGAGGCCCGCGCGCACTCGACGCAGTGGGCGCGCGAGATGGGCATGCTGGAGGGATCCGGCGTCTGGGAGCAGGCCGACCTCGACGCGCACGACTACGGCCTGCTCTGCGCCTACACCCACCCCGACTGCGACGGCCCGGCCCTCGCTCTCATCACCGACTGGTACGTGTGGGTCTTCTTCTTCGACGACCACTTCCTCGAGATGTACAAGCGCAGCCAGGACCGCCTCGCGGGCAAGGCCCACCTGGACCGGCTGCCGCTGTTCATGCCGCTGGACCTCTCGACTCCCGTACCGGAACCGGAGAACCCCGTCGAGGCGGGTCTCGCCGATCTGTGGGCGCGCACCGTGCCGAGGATGTCGGAGGACTGGCGCCGCCGTTTCGCCGTGGCCACCGAGCACCTGCTGAACGAGTCCATGTGGGAGCTGTCCAACATCAACGAGGGGCGGATCTCCAACCCCGTCGAGTACATCGAGATGCGCCGCAAGGTGGGCGGCGCCCCCTGGTCTGCGGGGCTCGTGGAGTACGCGACCGCCGAAGTGCCCGCCGGTGTCGCCGGGTCGAGGCCGCTGAGGGTGCTGATGGAGACGTTCTCCGACGCCGTGCATCTGCGCAACGACCTGTTCTCCTACCAGCGGGAGGTCGAGGACGAGGGCGAGCTCAGCAACGGCGTGCTCGTCCTGGAGACCTTCTTCGGCTGCACCACCCAGGAGGCCGCCGACACCGTCAACGACGTCCTCACCTCCCGCCTCCACCAGTTCGAGCACACGGCGTTCACCGAAGTGCCCGCGGTGGCCCTGGACAAGGGCCTCACCCCGGGCGAGGTGGCGGCCGTCGCGGCGTACACGAAGGGGCTGCAGGACTGGCAGTCCGGCGGCCACGAGTGGCATCTGCGCTCCAGCCGCTACATGAACGAGAACGCCGTGCGCGGTGGCAACCCCTGGCCGGGATGCTCCGGCATGGGCACCTCCGCCGCCGACGTCCGCGCCCTGCTCGCCTCGGCCGGCGCCGAGCGCTTGCGCTCCTACACGCACGTGCCGTACCAGAAGGTCGGGCCGTCCCGGATCCCCGACATCCGCATGCCGTTCCCGCTGGGACTCAGCCCGCACCTCGACGACGCCCGCCGGAATCTGCGCCACTGGGCGGACCGGATGGGCATCCTCGCCGAGGGCGTCTGGGACGAGGACAAGCTCAGGGCCTACGACCTCGCGCTCTGCTCGGCGGGCATCGACCCCGACGCCACACCGGAGGCCCTCGACCTCAGCGCGCAGTGGCTCGCCTGGGGCACCTACGGCGACGACTACTACCCGCTGGTCTACGGCCACCGGCGTGACCTGGCCGCCGCCCGGCTGACCACGGCCCGCCTGTCCGACTGCATGCCGGTCGACGGCGAGACGCCGCCGGTCCCGGCCGACGCCATGGAGCGGGGCCTCGTCGACCTGTGGCTGCGCACCACCGCGGACATGACGCCCGAGGCGCGGCGCACCCTGAAGGACTCGGTGAACGTCATGACCGAGAGCTGGGTCTGGGAGCTGTCCAACCAGTTGCAGAACCGCGTCCCCGACCCGGTCGACTACCTGGAGATGCGCCGCGCGACCTTCGGCTCCGACCTCACCCTCAGCCTCTGCCGGATGGGGCACGGCCCGGCCGTCCCGCCCGAGGTCTACCGCAGCGGCCCGGTCCGCTCCCTGGAGAACGCCGCGATCGACTTCGCGTGCCTGACCAACGACGTCTTCTCGTACCAGAAGGAGATCGAGTACGAGGGCGAGATCCACAACGCGATCCTCGTCGTGCAGTCCTTCTTCGGCTGCGACTACCCGGCCGCGCTCGGCATCGTGCACGACCTGATGAGCCAGCGCATGCGGCAGTTCGAGCACGTCGTCGAGCATGAACTGCCCGTCCTGTACGAGGACTTCCAGCTCTCGGACGAGGCGCGCGCCATCATGGGGGAGTACGTCACGGA
This sequence comes from Streptomyces sp. NPDC056948, assembly GCF_042674225.1. Classification (NCBI taxonomy): domain Bacteria; kingdom Bacillati; phylum Actinomycetota; class Actinomycetes; order Kitasatosporales; family Streptomycetaceae; genus Streptomyces; species Streptomyces sp. NPDC056948. Next base: position 2,171 of record NZ_JBHUQX010000377.1, on the reverse strand, counting down.
CCTGCGGAACTGGCTGGCGGGCATCCTGCACTGGCACCGAGAGGTGGACCGCTACAAGGCCGCCTGGCTGGCCCGGCGCGCCCACGGCTTCCTCCCGGACCGGGCTCCCGCCGTGCCCGTGCCCGCACTCGGCTGAGACGACGTTTTCAGGCCAGATCGACTCGGAACGGGACATCGCGGAACCCCCGGCGGTGCGCCGGGGGTCTTCCTGTGTGAGGGGAACAGACAACGCACCACACGGGGGTTTCCACCTTGACCGACATCATCGAAAAGCCTGCCGACAGCAACGAGAAGACGGAGCATCAGGCGCAGGCACCCGCACCGGCAGAACTGACGCCGTACGTCGCGCCGCTGCCCGTCCCGCCCGTCCTGCGTCCCGCCTCCGGCGACATCCTGCGCGAGACGGAGATCGCCCTGCGCCCGGCCTGGGTGCGCCTGCACCCGCAGCTCCCGCCGACCCTGATGTGGGGCTACGACGGCCAGGTGCCGGGCCCGACCATCGAGGTCCGGCGCGGGCAGCGCGTGCGCATCGCCTGGACCAACCGCATTCCCCGGGACAGCGAGTACCCGGTGACCTCCGTCGAGGTGAAGCTCCGCCGGGACGGCCGCCCGCAGTCGAGCACCGAACCCGGACGCGACGGAGCCGAGCCGAACAAGGACGTCGCGGCCCTGCCCGCCTGGTCCGTGACCCATCTGCACGGTGCCCAGACGGGCGGCGGCAACGACGGCTGGGCCGACAACGCGGTCGCCCACGGCGACGCCCAGCTCTCCGAGTACCCGAACGACCACCAGGCGGTGCAGTGGTGGTACCACGACCACGCCATGAACATCACCCGGTGGAACGTGATGACGGGCCTGTACGGCACCTACCTCGTGCGGGACGACGAGGAGGACGCCCTTCATCTCCCGTGCGGGGAGCGGGAGATCCCGCTGCTGCTCGCCGACCGCAACCTCGACACGGACGAGGACGGCCGCCTCAACGGCCGGCTGCTGCACAAGACGGTCATCGTCCAGGACGAGAACCCGGAGACGGGCAAGCCGGTCTCCATCCCGTTCACCGGGCCGTACACCACGGTCAACGGCCGGATCTGGCCGTACACCGAAGCCGACGCGGGCTGGTACCGGTTCCGGCTGGTCAACGCCTCGAACGCGCGGATCTACGACCTCGTCCTCGTCGACGAGGAGAACAACCCGGTCCCGGGTGTGCTCCACCAGATCGGCAGCGACGGCGGGCTGCTGCCGCGCCCGGTCCCGGTCGACTTCGACGAGACCCTGCCGACGCTGACGGCGGCCCCGGCCGAACGCTTCGACCTGCTGGCCGACTTCCGGGGACTCGAGGGCCGGACCCTGCGCCTCGTCAACAAGGGCCGCAACCAGCCGCCCGGCGTCCCGGACCCGGCGGGTGACGTGCCGTACCCGGCCGTCATGGAGTTCCGGATCGGAGAGACCTGCGAGCCGGACGCCTTCGAACTGCCCACGGTGCTCTCCGGCTCCTTCCGCCGCCTCACCCACGACGTCGGGCACGGCCACCGCCTGGTCGTCCTCACCCCGCCCGCCACGAAGGGGGCCGGCGGTCACCCCGAGATGTGGGAGATGGCGGAGGTCAAGCACCCGGGCGACATCCAGGTCCCCACGGACGGCGTCATCCAGATCACCGGCCCGGACGGCAAGACGAGGACGTACCGGCGCACGGCACGGACGTTCAACGACGCCCTCGGCTACACCATCGCCGAGGGCAGCCACGAGCAGTGGAGCTTCCTCAACCTCGCGCCCATCGTCCACCCCATGCACATCCATCTGGCCGACTTCCAGCTCCTCGGCCGCGACGCGTACGACGTGTCGGGCTTCGACCCGGAGATCGGCGGCACGCGGACGCCCATCAGGTACGACGCGGGCACAAGGATCCCGCTCGCGCCCAACGAGCGCGGCTGGAAGGACGTCTTCCGGGTGCCCGGCAACCAGATGCTGCGCGTCATGGGGAAGTTCGACGGCGCGCACGGCCGGTTCATGTACCACTGCCATCTGCTGGAGCACGAGGACATGGGCATGATGCGGCCCTTCGTCGTGATGCCCGCTCCGGTGCTGAAGTTCGACCACGGCGGGGCCCATGGCGGCCACGGGGAGGGTCACACGGGCTGATCCGATCCCCGGCTCGCACCGCGCCCGGCAGG
>NZ_JBHUQX010000376.1:0-9474 GCF_042674225.1 Streptomyces sp. NPDC056948 | reverse complement strand
CTCTTGACGCCGTCCTCATCCATCAGCGTGACTGCAATGCGTGCACGCGCGCGTGCACGCATTTTTTTGTACACAGATAGATCGTACGGCCAGTGAACCGAAGGGGGCCCGGATGAGACTGCTGCTCGTCGAGGACGACAACCACGTCGCCGCCGCCCTGTCGGCTGTCCTGGCACGGCACGGGTTTGACGTCACGCACGCGCGCAGCGGTGAGGAGGCACTCCAGGCACTCGTCCCCGAGAGCGACTGCTTCGGTGTCGTCCTCCTCGACCTCGGCCTGCCCGACCAGGACGGATACGAGGTCTGCGGCAAGATCCGCAAACGCACCGCCACCCCGGTGATCATGGTCACCGCGCGCTCCGACGTCCGCTCCCGCATCCACGGCCTCAACCTCGGCGCCGACGACTACGTGGTGAAGCCGTACGACACCGGGGAACTGCTCGCCCGCATCCACGCCGTGAGCCGGCGCACCTCCCACGAGGACACCTCCAACGGCATCGAGACCGAGCTGCGCCTCGGGCCCGTGCACATAGAGCTGCCCACCCGCCGGGTCAGCGTCGACGGGTCGGTGGTCCAGCTGACCCGCAAGGAGTTCGACCTGCTGGCCCTGCTCGCACAGCGGCCCGGGGTGGTCTTCCGCCGGGAGCAGATCATCAGCGAGGTGTGGCGGACGAGCTGGGAGGGGACCGGGCGCACCCTCGAGGTGCATGTCGCGTCCCTGCGCGCCAAGCTGCGCATGCCGGCCCTCATCGAGACCGTACGCGGAGTCGGCTACCGGCTCGTCGCGCCTGCCGGGTAGCGGGGCCGGGTGCACACTCGTCTGCTCCCGCTGCTGATCATCCTGATGGCGGCCGTGCTGCTCGCGCTCGGGGTCCCGCTCGCCGTGAGTCTGGCCGGGGCCCAGCAGCAGAAGGTCGTCGTCGACCGGATCGACGACACCGCGCGCTTCGCCGCCCTCGCCCAGTTCGTCACCGACTCGCCCACCGGCACCGCCGGCGCGTTCGAGAGCGAGCGCCTGGCCATGCTCAGCAGCGAACTCGACAGCTACTACGACGTCTACGGCATCCGGGCCGGTGTCTTCTACCGCAGCGGCAGTGCCATGGCTCATGCGCCGGCCAGGTGGTCCCTGCCGGATGAGGGCGAGGTGCGTGACGCCTTCGACGAGGCGCTGCTCAGCCGCCGCAGTCACGACCCGAAGCAGGTCTGGCCCTGGCAGCGCCACAACCTGGTGGTCGCCTCGCCGGTCATCCGGGACGGGGATGTCGTCGCGGTCGTGGTCACCGACTCGCCGACCGGGCAGATGCGCTCGCGCACCCTGCACGGCTGGCTGGTCATCGGCGCGGGCGAGGCCGCCGCGATGCTGCTGGCCGTCGGCGCCGCCCTGCGGCTGACCGGCTGGGTCCTGCGGCCCGTACGCGTCCTCGACGCCACCACCCACGACATCGCCACCGGGCGGCTCAAGTCCCGGGTCGCGGCCGCCGGCGGACCGCCGGAACTCAGGCGTCTGGCCCGGTCGTTCAACGAGATGGCGGACAACGTCGAGGACGTGCTGGAGCAGCAGCGCGCCTTCGTCGCCGACGCCTCGCACCAGTTGCGCAACCCGCTCGCGGCGCTGCTGCTGCGCATCGAGCTGCTCTCCTTCGAACTGCCCGAGGGCAACAAGGAGATCGCCTCCGTCCAGGCCGAGGGCAAGCGCCTCGCGCAGGTCCTGGACGACCTGCTGGATCTGGCGCTGGCCGAGCACACCGAGGCTGATCTGAGGATCACCGACATCGGCGAGCTCACCGCCGAGCGCCTCGCGGCCTGGGCCCCGACCGCCGAGGCCAAGGGCGTACGCCTGGTGGGCGACTGCCCGCCCACGACCGCGTGGGCCGACCCGGTCGCGCTGTCCAGCGCGCTGGACGCGGTCATCGACAACGCGGTGAAGTTCACGCCCGAGGACCAGACCGTCGAGGTGACCGTCGCCTCCAACGGCGACACCTCCACCGTCGTCGTCATCGACCACGGTCCCGGCCTGACCGATGAGGAGCTGGCCCGCGTCGGCGACCGTTTCTGGCGCAGCAGCCGCCACCAGAACATCAAGGGTTCGGGCCTCGGACTGTCCATCTCGCGGGCGCTGCTCACGGCGGGCGGCGGTTCGATCACGTACGACCGTCACGAGCCGCACGGGCTGCGGGTGACGGTGAGCGTGCCGAGGTCGGGGCCTACGGCTTGACGGACTGGTAGTAGCGCTGGGCACCGCGATGCAACTGGAGCGGGTCGGTGTAGATCGCGGTGCGGACGTCGACCAGCTGGGCGGAGTGGACGGTCGCGCCGATGCCGTCCCGGCTGTCGATCACCGTACGGGTCAGCCACTGGGTGAGCCGGGGGTTCATGTCGCTGCGCGTGACCAGCAGGTTGGACACCGCCAGGGTCGGCACCGGGTCACCGCGCTGGATGGTGGGGTAGGCCGACTCCGGCATCTTGGTGGCGCGGTAGTACCGCGTGGCACCGCCCTGGTCGTGCAGCTTGGCGACGAGCCCGGCGTCGATCGGCACGAACCGGAAGGCAGAGGACGACTTCTTGGCGAGGCGGCTGAGCCCATCCGTGGGCAGTCCGCCCGACCAGAAGAACGCGTCGAGGCCGTGCCCCAGGCGCCGGGGCCCGGTGTCGATGCCGTCCGAGGAGGGCTTGATGTCCTTCTCCGGGTCGATCCCGGCCGCCTTGAGGACCCCGTTCGCGATCAGCCGCACGCCGGAGTTCGGCAGCCCTATGGCCACGCGCTTGCCCCGCAGGTCCGCGACGGAGCGGATGTCCGAGTCCGGCGGCACGACGAGCTGGAGGTAGTCGTCGTACAGGCGGGCCATACCGCGCAGCCGGTCGGCGCCCGCGCCGTGGTCGAGCTTGTACGTGGCGACCGCGTCGGCCGCGGCGATCGCGAAGTCGGCCTTGCCCGTCGCCACGTCCGAGACGTTCTCCTGCGACCCGGCGCTGGTCAGCAAGCGCACCCTGAGGTCCGGCATGTCCTGGTCGATCTCGGCGCGCAGGAGTTCGCCGTACTCGTGGTAGACCCCGGCGCGGGTGCCCGTGCTGAACGTGATCGCCCCGCCCGGAGGCTCCTCGGCCCAGGGGCGCAGCCACCACAGCAGCAGTCCGAGGACCAGGAGGGAGGCGGCACCGCCCTGCAGGGCCCGGCGCCTGCCGATACGGGGGAACATCTTGGACATGGGCGAGATCCTGCCAGCCTTGGTGCCCCGCTGACCAGGGGCGGGGTCCGGCACCGGGGCGGGGATGAGTGTCAGTGGCGGCCACTACTGTCGTCCCCATGAGCTCCTCGCCCGCTGACCTGGTCCGTGAATTCCACCTCGCCTTCGGCCTGGACGCCCGCAGTACGCCGACGGAGGTCTCCCCGGAACTCGCCGCCCACCGCGGCGAACTCCTCGCGGAGGAGGCCGCGGAGGTCGCCGAGGTGTCGGTCCAGGGTCCGCTCGACCGGCTCGCCCACGAACTGGCGGACGTCGTCTACGTCGCGTACGGCACCGCCCTCGTCCACGGCATCGACCTCGACGCGGTACTGACCGAGATCCACCGCTCCAACATGACCAAGATCGGCCCCGATGGCACGGTCTCCCGACGCGAGGACGGCAAGGTCCTTAAGGGCGAGCACTACGAGGCACCGGATGTGCCGGGGGTGCTGCGGAGGCAGGGGTGGGCTTCGGGCAGTGACCAGAGGTCCCCGAGGTGACCCACCCCCTCCTCAGTCGCCCACCGGCGCCTCCGCCTCGGCCTTCCGGGGCGCCGGTTCCGGGGCTCCCCGACGGGCCTCGCGGCGTCCGCTCCACCACATCGCCACCGGCTCCGTGTAGCGCGCGGTGAGGGGACCCAGGACGACCAGGATGAGGACGTAGGCCGTGGCCAGGGGGCCGAGGGACGGCTCGATACCGGCCGCGACCGCCAGGCCGGCGATGACGATCGAGAACTCCCCGCGGGCCACCAGCGCACCGCCCGCGCGCCAGCGGCCCTTGACGGAGATCCCGGCGCGCCGGGCCGCCCAGTACCCGGTGGCGATCTTCGTGAGGGCCGTGACGACGGCCAGCGCGAGGGCCGGCAGCAGGACGGGCGGGATGCTGGACGGGTCGGTGTGCAGTCCGAAGAAGACGAAGAAGACCGCCGCGAACAGGTCCCGCAGAGGGCTGAGGAGGGTGTGCGCGCCCTCCGCCACCTCTCCCGACAGCGCGATGCCCACGAGGAAGGCCCCCACCGCGGCCGACACCTGGAGCTGCTGCGCGACACCCGCGACCAGGATCGTCAGGCCCAGCACCACCAGCAGCAGCTTCTCCGGGTCGTCGCTGGAGACGAACCGCGAGATGAGCCTGCCGTAGCGCAAGGCGAGGAACAGCACGAGCCCGGCCGCGCCCAGCGCGATCGCCAGGGTCACACTGCCGGCCATCAGCCCGACGCCCGCCACCAGTGCCGTGACGATGGGCAGGTACACGGCCATCGCCAGATCCTCGAGCACCAGCACGCTGAGGATGACGGGTGTCTCCCGGTTGCCGACCCGGCCCAGATCGCCGAGCACCTTCGCGATCACGCCGGACGACGAGATCCAGGTGACACCGGCCAGGACGACGGCGGCCACCGGCCCCCAGCCGAGCAGCAGCGCCACCGCCGCTCCCGGCAGCGCGTTGAGCGCGCAGTCGACCAGACCGGACGGATAGTGCGTCTTGAGGTTGGAGACCAGATCGCTCGCCGTGTACTCCAGGCCCAGCATCAGCAGGAGCAGGATGACGCCGATCTCGGCGCCCGTGGCGACGAACTCCTCGCTCGCGCCCAGCGGCAGCAGCCCGCCTTCGCCGAAGGCCAGACCGGCCAGGAGGTACAGCGGTATCGGCGAGAGCCGGAATCGGGCGGCGAACCGGCCGAGCAGGCCGAGGCCGAGGATGATGGAACCGAACTCGATGAGCAGGACCGCGGAGTGCACAGACTCACTCCCGCCCGAGTATCGTCGCGGCCGCGTCGACGCCTTCACGGGTCCCGACGACGATCAGCGTGTCACCGCCCGCCAGCCGGAAGTCCGGCGCGGGCGACGGAATGGCCTCGGCCCGGCGCAGCACCGCCACGACCGACGCGCCCGTCTCCGTCCGCATCTTCATGTCGCCGAGCACCCGCCCGTTCCAGCGCGAGGTCGCGGCCACCTCGATCCGCTCGGCCACCAGCCCCAGGTCCGTGGTGTACAGCAGGCTCGGGCTGTGGTGGGACGGCTTCAGCGCGTCGATCAGCGAACCCGCCTCCGAGCCGGTCAGCCGCAGCGAATGCGCGCAGGAGTCGGGATCGTCGGCCCGGTACACGTTCACCGTGCGCGTGCCGTCGCGGTGCGCCACCACCGACAGATGGCGGTGTTCCCGGGTCTCCAGGTCGTACTGGACCCCGATACCCGGCAGCGGCGTCGCCCTCAGGCGCGGAGCTGACACGTTTCTTCCCCTTTTTCGTCTTGTTTGGTTTGTTTGTCTTGTTGGTGATGCTGTGTCGGTGTCGTGAACGGTGTCGTGAACGGTGTCGATCAACGGACGGGTCAAGTCCGCATGCTGCCATCCGGCCGTACGGTGACGACATGGGTGTTGTGACGGATATACACAGCGGCCGGTCGCCGGAAAGGGTGGAGCGGGAGGTGCCGTACGCGAAGGCCGGAAGGGGCGGATCCAGGAACGTGTCGTTGTTCTGGCGGATCTTCTCGCTCAACGCCGCGGGCCTGGTCGTGGCCACGGCACTGCTGCTCGGCCCGGTCACCGTGTCCACCCCCGTCCTGGCGGGCGAGGCGCTCGTCCTGCTCGGCGGCCTGGTGATGCTGCTGGCGGGCAACGCGCTCGTGCTGCGCTTCGGCCTCGCGCCCCTGCAACGGCTCGGCAGTTCCATGGCCACCGCCGATCTGCTGCGTCCGGGATCCCGCCCGGTGGTCGCCGGCCCGGCGGAGACGGCCGCGCTGATCGCGACGTACAACACGATGCTCGACCGGCTGGAGGCCGAGCGGGCCGCGGGCGCCGCCCGGGCCCTGTCCGCACAGGAGGGCGAACGCCACCGGATCGCCCGCGAGCTCCACGACGAGGTCGGGCAGACCCTGACCGCCGTCCTGCTCCAGCTCAAGCGCGTCGCCGACCGGGCGCCCGAGGAGCTGCGCGAGGAGGTGGGCCAGGCGCAGGAGGCGACCCGGGCCGGTCTGGACGAGATCCGCCGTATCGCCCGCCGACTGCGCCCCGGTGTCCTGGAGGAGCTCGGGCTGGCCAGCGCCCTGCGCTCGCTCGCCTCCGAGTTCACGACCCACGGTCTGACCGTGCGCCACCATGTCACCGGCGACCTCCCCTCCCTGAGCCCGGAATCGGAACTCGTCGTCTACCGGGTGGCCCAGGAAGGCCTGACCAACACCGCCCGCCATGCCACCGCCGATCGCGCCGAACTCCGCCTCCAGCAGGTCCCCGGCGCCGTCGAACTCCTCGTACGCGACAACGGCACGGGTGTCGGCGACGCCCCGGAGGGTGCCGGAATCACGGGCATGCGCGAACGCGCCCTCCTGATCGGCGCCGCCCTCACGGTCGAACCGGCCCCCGGCCGGGGCACCGACGTACGCCTGCGCGTACCGGTGACGGAAGGAGCCCGCTGATGTGTCCCCACCCGTCGGGCCGAGGAGCCCGCTGATGTGTCCCCACCGGTCAGGCCGAGGAGCCCGCTGATGTCCGCCCCCACCCCGATCCGTGTCCTGCTCGCCGACGACCACACCCTCGTACGCCGGGGAGTGCGCCTCATCCTGGACGGGGAGCCGGACCTGACGGTCGTCGCCGAGGCCGGGGACGGTGCCGAGGCCGTCGCCCGGGCCCGGGACACCGCCGTGGACCTGGCCGTCCTCGACGTCGCCATGCCCCGCATGACCGGCCTCCAGGCGGCCCGCGAACTCTCCCGCCGACTGCCCGACCTGCACATCCTGATCCTGACGATGTACGACAACGAGGAGTACTTCTTCGAGGCGCTCAGGGCCGGAGCCAGCGGCTACGTCCTCAAGTCCGTCGCCGACCGCGACCTGGTCGAGGCCTGCCGGGCGGCCGTGCGCGACGAGCCGTTCATCTACCCGGGCGCCGAGCGGGCCCTCGTCCGCTCCTACCTCGAGCGGCTGCACCGGGGCGACGGCCTGCCGGAACGGGCCATCACCGAACGCGAGGAGGAGATCCTCAAGCTGGTCGCCGAGGGCCACACCTCGAAGGAGATCGGCGAACTCCTCTTCATCAGCGCCAAGACGGTCGAACGCCACCGCGCCAACCTCCTCCAGAAGCTCGGCATGCGCGACCGCCTGGAGCTGACCCGGTACGCGATCCGGGCCGGGCTCATCGAGCCGTGAGCCCGGGCGCCCTCGCGTCGTCCTCGGCGAGTCCGCCCAGCGCGCGAGCGACCGCGTCCGGAGTGACACCGTCGGCCCGGTTGTCGAACACCAGGCTGTGACGGCTCGACCACCGGCACGCGTTGTCCTGGGCCTTCCGCCAGAAGACGTCCCAGTCGGCGAGCTTGGAGAGGTCCCGTGCACAGCCGCGGGCGCGGACGCGGGCACGGGCGGTGTCGGAGTCGGTCTCGACCCGCACCACCACCGGTTCGGCGTGGCGGGGCCAGGAGTGGCGCTCGGCCACTTCGGCCAGATAGCCGGGGCGGGAGAAGTACCGGCCGAACGGGGCGTCCAGGACGACCGGCCGGCCCACCGCGAGGTTGTCGCGCGCCAGGTCCAGGATGGTCAGGTACTCCAGTTCCATCACCGCCGACTGGTAATACGGGTTGAGGTCCCGCTCGGACGGGTCCGTGCCGGCGAACTCGAGGAGCGCCTCGGTGAAGCGGGTGCAGGCGGTGTCCTTGTCGATGTAGGCGGCCCCGGTCTGCCGGGCGAGCAGCCGGGCCACGGTGCTCTTTCCCGACCCGGCCGGCCCGATCACGAAGTAGGCCCGTGGAACGGTCATGTGCGGCTCACCTTCGGGAACCTGCGGTCCTTGACGAAGAACAGGTACGAGGAACCGCCGACCAGCAGCAGCACCCCGCCGACCAGGAAGACGAGGTTGTAGCTGCCTCCGGTGGCATCGAGGATGCTCCCGGTGACGATGGGAGCCAGCGTCGCGCCGAGGAATCCGCCGAAGTTCTGGATGGCGCCCAGCGAGGCCACCTGGTGCGGCTCCGCGACGTCGGAGGCCAGGGTCCACAGACAGCCGATCGGCACCTGCGCGGCGAAGTACCCCACGGACAGCAGCACCATCGCGAGCGGGGTGCTCTCGACATAGGCCACGGGGAGCACGGCCGCGGCGGCCAGGGCGGCGCCGCCGGCGATCGGGATCTTGCGCGAGGTGACGGCGGAGACTCCCCGGCTGATCAGGCGCCCGGAGAGGAAGCCGCCGAAGAGCACACCCGCGATACCGCACAGGAACGGCAGGGACGCCAGCCAGCCGGTCGCGGTGAGGCTGAAGCCGCGGGAGGTCTCCAGATAGCTGGGCAGCCAGGTGAGGTACACCCACACCGTGTAGAAGATGCCGAAGGCGCCGAGGATCATGAAGTACGTGTTCCGCTGCCGGAACAGCTGCCCCCACCCGGCCTTCGCCTCGGCCTCGGGTGCCGGGGGCGCGGACGCTTCACCCATGACGGCCGCCTGCTCGCGCAGCGTGGGGTCACGGTAGACACGCAGCCACACGAGCACGAGCACCACGCCCAGCGCGCCGATGGTGACGAACATGCCACGCCACCCGAGCAGCAGCATCAGCGTGGTGAGCAGCGGTGGGGCGATCGCGTTGGCTATCTGCGAGCCCGTGTTGACGATCGAGATCGGCAGCGCGCGCTCGTGCTGTGCGAACCACCTCTGGTTGACCTTCAGGCTGGCGGTGAAGAAGGGGGCCTCGGCGACACCGAGAGCCACGCGGGCCGCGTACATGGCGCCGTACGAACCGGCAGTCGCGGAGATCATCGACACCAGTGACCACAGCGCGGCCGCCCAGGCGTACATGCGCTTGGGCCCGAAGCGGTCGACGAGGTAGCCGGCCGGGAGGTTGGCCAGCGCGTAGGGCCAGGCGAACGCCGCGAGCAGGAGTCCCATCTGGGTGGAACTGAGATCGAACTCCTCGGCGACGGTCGTGTTGGCGACGCTCAGATTGGAGCGGTCGAGGTAGTTGACGACGCCGCCGATCACCAGGAGGGCGACCAGCACCCAGCGGATCCTGATCGACCGCGGGGCGTCGGCGTCAGTTCTCTCGGGAAGCCGGGCATCGGAGAGCGGTTGGGACATGGGGGAGCTCCTGGGGGATCACCGCAAGGGTTGGGGAGGGGGACGAGACACCGCAAGGGTCAGGAGTGGGGGGTGGGCGGAGTCGGGGGCCCGGGGGCAGGGCCCGGCGTGGTCGGTTTGACGCCGGACCGGCCCGGCCCCAGCGGTGACCCGCCCGGAGTAAACCGCGGGGCCGGGGGCCGTGGGGACGGAGCTTACGA
>NZ_JBHUQX010000375.1:0-9540 GCF_042674225.1 Streptomyces sp. NPDC056948 | reverse complement strand
CACCTGCCTCGCGACATCATGGCCGGAAGCTGTTGCGGAGGGCCACCAAGCGCCAACCTTGGTTTCACACCAGTCAGTTGCACTCGCCCCTCTCGTCCCGCTGCGCTGACAACTTGAGGAAAGGCATCGGGTCAGCCGCTCGTCTTTCCGGTGCGGCGAGGCACAGGACGAGCTGCGAAAGCCATCAGGACCGGAACTCCTGGGCGTGATCCCGGGCCCACTGGGCGAAGGTGCGGGCGGGCCGTCCGGTCACGGCCTCCGCCGTCGGCATGGAACCGAAGGACGAGGCAGCGAACGCCTCGGCCTGCGACCGCCTACTGAAGATCTTTTACGGGACAGTAGGCCCGTACCTCGCGGGTCGTTGATTCCTATGGTGTGACCGGCCCGGGGGTCGGCTGGACCAGACCTGAAACGGTGACCCGCGACGTCCGGGGCTAGGTTGCCGCCGCGAAAACGTCGACGCCTGTGAGGTCGGCCGACAGAGCCCACAGGCGCGCGGCCTGCTCGGGGTCACTCGCGTGTGCGTGCACGCCGCCTTCCGAGCCGTCGCCGGCCGGCTCGGCGATGTCGCAGTCCTCGCAGTACACGCCGCCCATGCCCGCCAGCTTTGGGGAGGTCGCCGCCCATACCTGCGTCGCCGCGCCCTGCCCGGGCGTCTTGAAGGTGGGATCGGCCGGGTCGCCGTTCTCGTCGATCCAGCCCGCGTCGACCATCTCCGCCTTCGCAAGGTGGCGCTGCAGCGGGGTGAGGATGCTGCCCGGATGCAGCGCGAACGCTCTGACTCCGGCGTCGCGGCCGAGCGCATCGAGCTGCACGGCGAACAGCACATTCGCCGTCTTGGCCTGCCCGTACGCCTGCCATCGGTCGTAGCCACCCTCGAACTGCACGTCGTCCCAGCGCACGCCCGTGATGCCGTGGGCGCCGGAGGACACGGCGATCACGCGCGCGCCACCGCGGGCGATCGCCGGCCACAGATGGTTGATCAGCGCGTAGTGGCCGAGGTGGTTGGTGGCGAACTGCGCCTCCCACCCCGGGCCGACCCGCGTCTCGGGGCAGGCCATGACCCCAGCGTTGTTGATCACGATGTCGACATTGCGCCACGAGGCCAGGAACCGCTCGGCGAAACCGCGGACACTTTCGAGGTCGGACAGGTCGAGGTCGTCGGTCTCGACGCCGTCGATGCCCTCGACCGCCTCCTGAGCGGCCGCCCGTCGCCGGGCGGGGACCACGACACGGGCTCCGGCACCCGCCAGGGCGCGGGTTGTCTCCAGACCAAGTCCCGAGTAGCCACCGGTGACGATCGCGGTGCTGCCGGACAGGTCGATCCCGCTCAGGACGTCGTCCGCGGTGCTCCGGGCGCCGAAGCCCGATCCGATCTTGTGCTGAGGTGTCGTCATGGCGGAGACGCTAGATGCTGGACCGCACTCCAGGGCAAGAGCCGGTGACGGCGAACGTCCTGGCCCAGCCGTTGCGCCTGTGCTAGATCACCACAATCACGACGGTGGGTGACGGCGTCCACCACGCCATGCTCGGCATCGCGTGCATGCACAACCTTACCCTCGTCGCGTAGGCGGGCAGCGGGCAGCGGGCAGCGGGCAGCGGGCAGCGGGCAGCCAGCAACGAACACCCACGTCAAGCCGACCCAAGAACCAACTACAGGACAGCCCTTAGTTGGTCTTGTTCGGCACGGGCTTGGCCGTTGCGGGAGCCGCGGGCACTCTTGCCGTCCACCGCGACCGTTGTGGCCCCGGCCGGATCGACACCGGCCAGGTCGGCCGGCCCACCCGGACAGACCCGCTCCAGCACCCGGCGGATGGTCGCGGCACTGGGAGCGATGCGCACCGCGAAGGCGCCGACGACCCGAGTACCCAGCCGGGCCTGGGTGGCCTGCGGGGCCGCAGCGGCCCATTGCCCGATCGCCGCGTACGAGCGAGCGTCGGCCGGCCGCGGACGCCGCGATCAACACCACACTCACGAAAGGACATCAGGCAGGGCCACCCCGCCCTGCGACGCTACAAGATCACGCGACTCCGCAACGGCTCTGCGCCGGGACCTGCCATGCTGAGCAAGTTCGACTCCATCCGCATACCTTGGAGGTTGTGATGCGTGCAGGCATCGTGGTCTGCGCGCACCCCGGAGTGGAGGACCTCGCCGTGCGGGCCGAGCAGTTGGGCTTGCACAGCTTCTGGGTCAACGACACCCCGATGGTCCACGGCGATCCCTTCGTCGCCTTGAGCCTGTGTGCGAAGGCCACCAGCCGCATCAGGCTCGGCATCGGCGTGACCTCACCGGCGCTGCGCTCGGCCCCTGCAGCCGCGAGCGGGCTCGCCAGCCTCAACGCCCTGGCACCGGGCCGGATCATCTGCGGCGTCGGCACCGGAAACACCGCCCGGCGCACCCTGGGCATGCGGCCGGCCACGGCGGCCAGGCTGGAGAACTTCACCGCCGCACTGCAGGACCTGTGCGCCGGACGCTCGACCGAGTACCGCGAAGGTGACCGGGTCCGCGACATCCGGTTCCTGCACACCGGGGCGCATGTGAACACCGCCGACCCGATCGAGTTCGTCGTGGCCGCGCTCGGGCCGCAGGCCGCCGCCGTCGCAGGCCGCCGCGACACCGGCCTCATCTCCTTCGGCCTGCTGGACCCCACCGCCTGGCACGCGCTGCACGACGTCCGCCGCCACGCCGCCCAAGACACACCCCGCGAACCCGGCTCCCGCACGGCCTCCTACGTGGTCACCTCGCTCCACCTACTCGACGAGGACGAGGATCCACACGGCGACGCGGCCCGGGACGCGACCGGCCACCTCGTCCTGTCGCTGCTGGCCTTCGCCGCCGACACAGCCGCCGAAAAACCCGCCTTCGCCGAGCAACTCAGCCCTCAGGAACGCGAGGCCGTGCGGCAGCTCCTCGACCGGCGCGGCACCACCGCCACCGCGCCGGACCGGCACACCAAGCTCTACCCCAACTACCTCGCACGCATCGCACCTCAGGACCGGGACCTAGTTCTGCCCTCGCTGATGAACACCCTGGCCCTGGTCGGCACCCGCGACGACCTCCTCACCCGCATCTCCACCCTGGAACAGGCCGGCATCGACGAACTCCTCATCCAGCCGGTGACCGACCCGCCCACCGAGATGGCCCAACTCGCCAAACTCCTCACCTGAGCAGACCCGCCCACCGCACGTCCATGACCTGCACACCTACAAGACCACCAGGACTATGCAACAGCCCTGACCACCACCCTCGCCCAGGCAACCGGCGGCACGCCCGCCGGCCTGCTCCCTCCGGCCCGGCCCGGACGCCCCTGGACGGGCTGGTCGTTCTCAGCCGGGTGGGGCACCAGACAGACGCTGATCGTCACGTTGGTGCGTCCCGAGCTGGTGATGGAGGTCGGCATCGACGTCGCTCGCGACGCCGACCCCGGCTTCGCCGTCATTGGGGCCGACGTGCCGCAAGCGGCCCCGCAGAACCAGCAACACACCAGGCCAGCGGCTGCCCCGCACACCAACAAGCCGCCTTCAAGCGTCATCACCGTGGACCGGCTCAGCGTGGTGCTGCGCCGCCCAGGGGTACCCGCCCGCATCGAGCAAATCACCGGCGTCCTGCTGATCGGTTGCGCCGTCCGCCTGGCCCTCCAGCCCGCCTGCCCCATCCGCTCCGGCGACCCTCCCCCCCCCGCTACCTTTTTCGTGGCTCCGCAATGGGGCCTCCGGCCTTCGGGTCCGGCATGACTTCCCCCTCCTGTTGTTGATGATCCGGGGGTGGTGTCACCGGGTCCGGAGGCATCGACGGACCGCTGATGAAGGGCTTGAGCACCGGCTCCAACCCGGGTCGGAAGAGCTCTCCGTAACGTGGATGTGGCAGCTCGATGCCCTGGCAAGGCCGGACGAAAGCGTGATGGAGGGGCCTGCACGTGACATCACGCCACTGCCGTCACCCCGGCTGGCAACAAGGCGTTCGACAAGCGCCTGCCCAACACCGAGCCCAAGCTCCGCGAACTGTTCGCGAAACTCCAGACCAAGCACGGGACGGTGCTGGTCGTGGTCGATCAGCCGGCTTCGATCGGGGCTTTGCCGCTGGCGGTCGCGCGGGATATGGGCTGCCCGGTCGCCTACCTGCCGGGGCTGACGATGCGGCGGATCGCCGACCTCTATCCAGGTGAGGCGAAGACGGACGCGAGGGACGCTTTCGTCATCGCCGACACCGCCCGGGCGATGCCGCACACGCTGCGGGCGCTCGACGGGGAGGACGAGACGATCGCCGAGCTGGAGATGATCGTCGGGTTCGACGACGACCTGGCCTGCGAAGCGACCAGGGTCGCGAACCGGCTGCACGGCCCGCTGACCCAGATCCACCGTCGCTGGAACGGGTGTTGGGACCGCGGTTGCAGCACCCGGCCGTCCTCATGCTGTTGGAGCGGTTCGGGTCCCCGGCCCAGATACGCAAGGCCAGACGGCTGCGGCTGGTCACGCTGCTGCGGCCGGAGGCGCCGAGGATGGCCGAGCGGCTTGTCGAGGAGATCTTCGCCGCGCTGGACGAACAGACTGTGACCGTCCCGGGGACCGAGGCGGCCGCGCTGATCGTCCCAAGCCTCGCCACCTCGCTGAAAGCCGTCCTTGACCAGCGCAAACTGCTGGCCGGGCGGATCGAGGAACTCCTGGAGGCCCACCCTCTTTCGAAAGTCCTGACCTCGATGCCGGGAGTCGGCGTCAGGACCGGAGCCCGCATCCTGATCGAGGTCGGCGACGGCGGCACCTTCCCGACCGCCGGTCACCTGGCCGCCTACGCGGGTCTCGACCCGGCGACCCGGAGTTCGGGCTCATCGATCCGCGGTGAACAGCCGTCTCGAAGAGGGAACAAGCAGCTCAAGCGGGCCTTCTTCCTATCAGCGTTCGCGGCGCTCGGTGACCCGGCCTCCCGGGCCTACTACGACAAGAAGATCGCCCAGGGCAAGCACCACACCCAGGCCCTGCTCTGCCTCGCCAGACGCCGAACCGACGTCCTCTTCGCCATGCTCCGCGACGGCACCTTCTACGAACTGCGGCCGTCAGCCCCAGTCACCTGACCTGCGGGTCTGCAAGGAGAACGACTCGATCAGCCTCGACGTCGAAGCCGAGCACCGGATGGCCGTACTCGCCCTCCGGGTCCATGAGTACCGGCTTGCCCAACCGCTGCCCGATCTCCCGAAGGAAGCCGCAGAGCACATCAAGTCGGTCCTGGCACTGCAACTCCCGCAGGTCGACGTCGAAGTCGACTTCGTCGTCCGCGTGGAAACTGAAGATCGCCAACACATCGGCGGTCGGCCAGACCCGCAGGTCCGGGCACTCGGCATCCGCCGCACGGGACAGCACGGCCTCCGCCCGGGGCACCGGAAGCACCGTCTCTCCCTCGGAGTACTGGAACTTCCGGCCCCTCTCCGCGACAAGGTCGAGGACCGCCTGCCAGTCCTCCACCGAGGCATTCGGGACACGCACGTCCGGCAACGACCCCATCAAGTCCAGGTCGAAGAAGCACTTCACGTCATCCCACAGCAGGTCGCTCACCCCGCCATGCTGCCCAGGTCGCCGACCCAACGCACCCCCGTTTCCCTTGACCAAGGGCATAGGGGCCCCCGGCCCACCGACTTCGACCACTGCTTCCCCGCCCTGGCCGCCCGCACCTGTCCGACCTCCTCCCCTCGACGAACGCTACCTCCAGCGCTCGGTGGGCCTTCTGGACGCCTTCGAGGTCCCCCTCGCCCCCCGGGCGGCCGTGGCCTCACCCACGAAGGCCCCGCGACCCCGTGGGACACCGGCGATTTCACCCACTAGGCGGTTGAGTCTGGGGCGCAAAGGACGCACCCACCCCGCGGCGCAGTTACAGCAGCACGACGGCCGCCTGCCCCATCAGCTCGTTCTCCGGCGCGGTCGCGCCCTGCGCCGAGACCGCCTCCGCCCGGTCCAAGCAGCGCTGCAGCCGGGTCACGCTCCGGCTGTCGCCAACCGCCTCCTGCAGGGCCGCGAACACCGCTGTGCGGTCCTCAATGACTTGCTGTCGGGCCTGCCACTTCGCGCACGTCCCGCACCCGGACATGCAGGACTCGCCGTGCCGCAGGACGAGCGCGAGGTCCTCCGGCGTGGGCAGCGCCGACCACCTCTACATCAGGCCGCCGCGCTGGACTGGATGGCGGGGCAGGGCATCGCCGACGGTGCCAGCATCCCGCGAGACGAGACGGGTGTCGTCCGGCTGGGCGGCGAGGTCGTCGTGGAGCCCACCGGCCACGAGGTCATGTGCTTCGTTCTGGATGAGTCCGCCCTCACCGAACCTCCGGCGGCCAGGACGATCCTGGGACCCGGCATCGAGCACGACCCTCGCACGCTGATCGAGCACGGCTCCCGCAGCCACCTAGTCAGGCGTTCAGCACTTGGCAGGCCTGGTCCAGGACGTCGAACCAGGCACCGTTGCGGGCTGGTGGTTCAACTCCCGTCAAGGGCGTAAGCCATAGGTCGGCGTGTGACTGGAGCAGCTGTTCCGTCGGCCGGTAGTCCAGGACGGTCCCGCAGGAAAGCGTCAGTCCGTCGTCGGTGTGGCTCATGGTGGCGGGCCAGTCGGGCAGGTCCTCGGAGTGTGCGAGGCACAGGAAGGCGGACCAGGCCCGGTTCCGCGGCGGGACCCTGACGAACCGTCGCCGCGGCGGTGGAACAGTCCAGGAGGATGCGCCTCGCGTTGATCTGGCGGCCGGCCATGAGGCGGTTGACGAGGGGTAACATCTCAGCTCCTTCTCACACGGCGGTTCGTGGCGGTGTTCATGCCCGTCAGACTCCAGCACGCCGGGCGCTGCCGCAGGCAGTTCACAGAGTTCGACTGGAAGCACGACCTGGCCGGTCTTGGAGTGTCATCGCTCTCCAGCAGCCAGAGCACCCGAGCCACCCGCGCCCAGCAGCCGAGCCACGGGCCGCACAGCCGGTACTGCACCGTGCAGCAGCAAGCAGCAGCGCCCCTGACCAAGAGCGTCCGGGGCGCTGCTGCGGGGTCTCGGGAGGCCCTATGCCTCAACGTACGCGACGATCGTGACCGACCCCAGGGCGGTCACGTAGTAGATGACCCGTACGTCGTCGATCTCGTCGGCGTAGTCGCGCAGCAGGGTGCCGGGCACCTGGATGCCGAGGTTCGGGTTGACGCTGATCGCGACGATCGCGCGGTCCAGACGGTGGGTCTCGGACGCGGTGAGCTTCGCCAGCTGGGTGAGCGCGGGCTCCACCAGGATGACCCGGGAGCGCCGCGCGCCGTGCTCAGGCGACACGGGGCTCCCCGTCGGCGAGACCGGCGAGGTGGGAGTCGCGGGCGACCTCCCACGGCACGCCGGACTCCGGCGGGGGGTAGCCGTTCTCAGCGATGTCCTCCAGGACGGAGGCGAGGACGTCGACCCGCGCGCGCTGGTCGGCCGCGTACTGGCGGGCCGAAGCGGCGGCGGTCTCATCGAGCGGCTGGCGGTCGGGCACGGCGGCCGGCTCCTGACTCATCAAGGGCTCCCGAGGTCATCTGGCGTGTCCCTCCACGGTATCGCCGGGGCCGGGCGCCGGTCCCGGGTCCGGACGGAAACCGCCCACATGACACAGGTGAACAGTGACGCAGATGGTCACGATGACCTGGGAAAACAGGGGGTTGATGACACAGATTGGCGCCGATGACACAGATCCGCGGACCCCGCTGGATCCAGGAACCAGCCCCGCTGCGCGTCGTGGGTCCGCCTGAGCGCCCTCCTGGCTGAAACGCGCAGGTCAGGATGCGAGGGGTAGGGGTGGGCGAGGACTGCGACAGCGGGAACGGTGTCCTGTCTGGGTGCCTTGTTATCGGTGCGGCTTGCCGGGTTCACACGCCGTACGGAGTCCGCCCGGAAAAGGGGCTGGCCCCCTCGTGGCCAAACGAGGGGGCCATTCACTGCCGTGGTCTTCCGGACAAGAAGGACACGACGGGTGCCGACGAGGCAGCACCCCGCAACGCCTAGCGCGGCGTCGCCTCCTATTGACCGTCGTCCGGACCGTGAACGCAAGGGCAGATTCGGAACATTGCGGTAAAGGGCCTCTGAACTGCCCGAATGCCAACTAGCAGTGATCAGTCCCTAACGTGTGCCGCATACAGGACTACCGGGGCATCTGAACAGTCAGCATCATTTTTGTGGACGACCCACGCTGGAGGACCAACTTCCGCAACGGCCAAGGCCAAGGCCGGGGTCAGCCACCTTCCGGACAAGTGCACGCCAGGACCCACGACGGAGGACGCCGTGACGCCCCGTACCCAACTCTTACTCGCCACCGTCGCGCTGTGCGCGTTCACCGGCCTCGCCATCACCATGCTCTGCCTCGGTCAGCCGGCCAATGCCATCGCCAGTCTCATCCTGGCGATCGTGCTGGGCGTGACGCAGCTGATCCAGGCCTTCAATGGCCTGGCCAGCGACCGTGACTCCCGCCGCGCGGCATCGACGCCCGCCGAGGCTCCCCCGGCGCAGCTGCAGTCCACCGAGACCGACGCCCCGGACACCACCAACGGCGCAGCCCGTGCTACAGCCGACGACGATGACAAGAGGCCAGCCGCATGACGATCGCCGACGCCTTGAGCCGCGGGCTACCCAAGCGCCGTGGACGCCGGCTGAGCCCCATCTGCGAGGAAGCGACCCCAGAACACCGCGAATGGCTCGTGCCTCTGCGGGAGGTGTACATCGAAAGCGGGCTCAGTTACCGGAAACTGAAGGGCCTCGCGCTCACCAGCGAAGCCCAGTTGTCGCGGCTGCTGACCGGCGCGAAAGACTACCCCGACCTCGTGCGCGTCCTCGACGTCCACAACGCCCTGGCGACCGTAGTGGAGCCTCCCCACTCCAGGGACTGGTATCAGAAGACCTGGGAGGCAGGGGCCTGGGCCGTCAAACGTCCAGAGGAATGGATCAAAGACTGCATCGCTCGGGTCGCCAAGTCCCCGGACAGCGACGGGGACCCGCTCGGCACCAAGACCGCGTCGAAGTCCCCGTTCGCCCGCTACCCCCGCGCAGTCAGCTGTCTGGCCGGCATGCTCACGACCGCCCTGCTGGCCTCCCTGCTGCAGCTCTTCGGGGTGGACCTGCCAGGCGCCCCCGCGCCGGCCGCTCCGGACTACACGGCGTGCGGTCGGGTCGTAATGTGCCTGGGTGATTCACGCCGTGAGTCCCTGGTCGAGCCCGTGCCCGTGCCGGTCGGAGACGACCGGCTTTATGTGTCGTACCCGGGCCCGACGCCCTCCGTGGAGGAGTCAGCCTTCGTCAGGGCGTGGCTGGCGGAGGATGCGCCCGTGTACGACAACCGTCGTGACCTCAGGAAGTTCGGGTCCCGGACGCTGTACGTAAGCGCCGGAAGCACGGTGTACGTGCGGTGCACGGACCAGAAGGACTTCGTCGTCCTCTACGGGGGCGAGGGAGACCGGCTTCGGGCGGAGGCCGTCCGCCGCTTGGCGGAGCAGTGGGATGGCCTTCGCCACACCGACCCGGCAAAGTGCTTGGGCGACGTTGGTTGACCAGATGCTCAGCAC
>NZ_JBHUQX010000374.1:0-9545 GCF_042674225.1 Streptomyces sp. NPDC056948 | reverse complement strand
CGGGCGGCGGCGGTGCCGCCGGCCTTCTCGATGTCGGCGACCAGCTGGTCGAGGTCGTCCTGGCCGCGGGCGGCAGCAACGATCTTGGCGCCGCGGGCGGCGAGGGCCTTGGCGCTGACGGCGCCGATGCCGGAGGAGGCGCCGGTGATGACGACGACCTTGTCCTGAAGGTGGTTCATGGGGATCTTCCAGTGCGGTGGTTCAGCGCGCCTTGCCTGGTGAGGGCCGTGCGGCGGAGGCTGTAAAGGGGTGGGGGGTCAGCGCTTGCGGCGCTTGACGACGTAGGCGTACTGGTCGGGCCAGGTCGGCTCGGCGTCGAGTGCGAGCGCGGCGTGCTGGGCCCAGTAGGGGTTGCGGAGCAGTTCGCGGCCGAGGAAGACCGCGTCGGCCTGCCCGCTGGTGATGATCTCCTCCGCCTGCCGCGGTTCTGTGATGATGCCGACGGCTGCGGTGGGGATGCCGGTGGCCTGGCGGGCCTGGGTGGCGAAGGGGACCTGGTAGTTGGGTCCGGCGACGATCTTGGCGTCGCGGACCATGCCGCCGGTGGACACGTCGAGCAGGTCGACGCCGCGGGCCTGGAGTTCCTTGGCCAGGCGGACGGTGTCGTCCCCGGTCCAGCCCTCGCGGGTGTCCTCGGGATTCTCGGTCAGCCAGTCGGTGGCCGAGGTGCGGAAGAACACCGGCAGGTCCTCGGGCCACACGGCGCGGACGGCGTCGACGACCTCCAGGGCGAAGCGGATGCGGTTCTCGAAGCTGCCGCCGTAGGCGTCGGTGCGGTGGTTGGAGGCCGGGGAGAGGAAGGAGTTGATCAGGTAGCCGTGGGCGCCGTGGACCTCGGCGACCTGGAAGCCGGCGGCCAGCGCGCGCCGCGCGGAGTCGGCGAAGTCGCCTACGAGATGCTGGATCTCCTCCACGGTCAGCTCGTGCGGGTCGGCGAGTCCGTCGTAGGCGATCGCGCTGGGGGCGACGGGCTGCCAGCCGCCCTCGGACTCGGGCAGGTAGCGGTCGGACAGCCAGGGCTTGTCCACCGATGCCTTGCGGCCGGCGTGGGCGAGCTGGATGGCCGGGACGGCACCGTGCGCCTTGATGGCCGCGGTGATGCGGGTGAACGCTTCCTGCTGGCGGTCGTTCCACAGGCCCAGGTCCCAGGGGCTGATGCGCCCGTCGGGCCGCACGCCGGTGGCCTCGGCCATGACCAGACCCGCACCACCGGCGGCACGGGAAGCCAGGTGGGTGAGGTGGAAGTCGGTCGGCGCACCGGTGTCCGGGCCTTCGGGGGCGGCGGAGTACATGCACATCGGGGACATCCAGACCCGGTTGGGTATCTGAAGGGAACGCAGGGTGAGGGGGGTGAACAGGGAACTCATGCGGTGGTGCTTCTTTCGTGGTCGGTGATCGATGACAGCGTGGGGCCTGCAGCTGTCGGAGGTCAGGCGATGATCGTGTGGAGGTTCGCGAGGGCCGGGGCGTAGGCCGCTTCGAGGACCGTGGCGGCTTCCTGGGCGGTGGAGCCCTCGGCCGGGTCGAAGGCGGCGTGCCAGCTGAGGAAGGCGCCGCCGGTGTCGGCGACGGGCTGGACGTGCAGCGTCGAGCGGTAGCCGCGGACCGGCAGCGGTGCCTCGACGATCTCGTAACTCAGCTTCCGGCCGGCGTCGTCCAGCGCCACGAGCCGTTCCCGGTAGGTGCTGCCGTCCACCCCGGTGAGGATGCGGACCGCACCGGGGGTGAGCCCGTTGCCGCCCCCGATGATCTCGCTCGCCCGGATGCCCGGGTGCCAGTCGGGCAGGCCGTTGAACTGCCGGACGACGGCCCAGGTCTGGTCTGCGGAGCTGGCGAAGACCGAGCTCCAGAACGCCTGTGCCATCAGGCGGGCAGACGGGTGTCGATGACGAAGCTGGTCTCGATGAGCTGGCCGGGGAAGAACAGCGAGGCGACGCCGATGGTGCTGCTGGTGGGGCGGTGGTCACCGAAGTAGGCCAGGTTGGCAGCCGCCATCGCGTTGTTGTACTTCGGCAGGTCCACGATGAACTGGGTCTCGGAGACGACCTGGTTGCGGGTGGCGCCGTAGTGGGCGAGGACCTTCTCGAAGTTGGCGAAGACCTGCTCGCTCTGGGCCTCGAAGTCGCCCGCGTAGAGAAAGTTGCCCTCTTCGTCGTGGGAGAGCTGGCCCGAGACATAGATCGTGTGCTCGACCTTGATGGCCTGGGCGAAGCCGAACTCGCGCTCGCCCGAGACGCCGTGGCTGTAGGAATCGATCG
The DNA here is from genome assembly GCF_042674225.1 of Streptomyces sp. NPDC056948. Lineage (NCBI taxonomy): Bacteria > Bacillati > Actinomycetota > Actinomycetes > Kitasatosporales > Streptomycetaceae > Streptomyces > Streptomyces sp. NPDC056948. The sequence continues at coordinate 7,287 of NZ_JBHUQX010000374.1, read as the reverse complement.
CAGTCATGGTGATTGTCCTTCTCTGAGGGATTCAGGGGGTGGGGGTGGGAGTGCCAGGCTCAGGCGGCGAGGCGGGCGACCGCGTCCGCGACGGGGGTGTCGCCGGAGGTCAGCTCGACGATGACGCGGCTCAGGCGCGGCTCGTGCAGGGCGGCGTCGATGAACGCGGCGACATCGTCGCGGTGCACGTCGCCGTACTCGACAGCGGACCCGGCGGTGACCCGGCCGCTGCCGGGGGTGTCCAGGAGGGTTCCGGGACGGACGATCAGCCAGTCGAGATCGGTGCGCGTCAGATACACGTCGGCACTCTTCTTGACCTTGATGTAGTGCTCGAAGCCCTCACCGGCCTCGCCGCCGCGCAGCGCGTCGGGGAACACCGAGACCAGCACGAACCGTGTCACCCCGGCAATCACGGCCGCGTCCGCGGCCTTCTGCAGGCCCTTGCCGTCGATGAGAGTCGTCTTGTCCATGCCGGTGCCATGCGCGCCGGCCGAGAAGACCACCGCGTCATGGCCCCGCATCTTCTGCGCGAGGTCGTCGACCGCGTCGGCGATGAGATCACCGATCACCGGCGTGCCGCCGGCCTCTCGCACGGTCTCGCCCTGAGCGGGCCCGCGATGCATGCCGGTCACCGAGTCCCCGCGAGCGGCGAGGAGTTGCGTGAGGCGGCGGCCGACTCCACCGGCAGCGCCGATCTGGAACACCTTCATGAGCTCGTCCCGTCCTTCGAGTGGTGAGTAGAGGGGTGCGGTGTCCGCCGGTCAGGCGGCGAACACCTGGGAGTCGTCGGCGAACGCCTTGAACTCCAGGGCGTTGCCGGCCGGGTCGAGGAGGAACATCGTGTGCTGCTCGCCCTGCTGGCCCTCGAAGCGGACGTAGGGCTCGATGACGAACTCGGTGCCCGCCGCCCGCAGCCGGTCGGCGAGGCCCTGGAACTCGGGGATCGTCAGGATCAGCCCGAAGTGCGGCACCGGGACGTCGTGACCGTCGACCGGGTTGTGGATGCGCTGCGCGCGCTCCGGTGCCAGATGCGTGACGAACTGGTGGCCGTGCAGATTCCAGTCAACCCACGTTTCCGCGCTGCGGCCCTGCTCCAGCCCCAGCACGTCGCCGTAGAAGCGACGCGCGGCAGCCAGGTCATCGACCGGCACGGCCAGGTGGAACCGGGGGATCGGAGAGTCGAGAACAGTCACGGCACTGCCTTTCCTAGAGTGGGTACGCCTCGTTGTCCTAATGTTAACAATGAGACAACATGCGGATGTTAACATTAGGACGTAGTCCGAGGAGGTGCAAACCAGACATGAGTGATCAGGGCAAGGTGTCCCCGGCCCGCCGCCGCGGCCTGTCGGACGAAGTCGCAGACCGGATCCGGGAGGCCATCTTCAGCGGGGTCTACGCCCCCGGCGCCCAGCTCCGCGAGGTGGAACTGTCCGCCACGATGGACGTCAGCCGCGGCCCGGTCCGTGAAGCGCTGCGCGTACTGGAACGCGAGGGGCTGGTCCACTGCGCGTGGCACCGCGGGACGACAGTGACGACGGTGTCTGCCGAGGATGTCGCGGAGCTCGACAGCCTGCGTGGCGCACTGGAAGACCTGGCTGTCCGCCAAGTGATCACGCGCGCCTCGGACGAGGACCTCGCGTCCCTCGCCAAGGCAGCCGAGGTCATGAAGCACGTCACGGACACCCACGAGATGGTGCGACTGGACATCGCCTTCCACGACGCCGTCTTCGCCGCCGCGGGCCACCAGCGCCTCGCCGACGCCTGGGACGGCATCCGGTGCCAGGTCCACCTGTTCCTGCTGACCCGGATCAACCTCAGCACCGACGGGTACCTCGGCTGCATCCCGCGCGAACACCACGGCCTCGTGACCGCGCTGCGCTCCCGCGAAACCGAAACCGCGCTCGACCTCTTCGCCGCGCACCGCCGCCACGCCGTCGACGTAGTGACCGGGAACGCCGACCCGAACTGAGTGCTGCGGACGACCGCACGCAGCCAGCCGGCCCGGAGTTCCTGGGGACGGGCCACAGCTACGCCACCACGGCTGCCGCCTGGGCAGTCCGTGTCGCCGGTCACGTAAATCCCCACCGCGACAGAAGGGGGCTCCCGCGGCGAAGACGCCGACGCGCACGAGATGCGGACCAGCGTGGGCTCGTGGTGGGCGAGGGGCAGACCGGAAAAACTTGCATCATGCAGATGACACAGGAGTTCGCCGCTGCAGTCGTGGCTTTGGCGCCCGCGCGGCGTCCGGTCGCCCGCGCTGGCACACATGCTCGCCTGCAACGTCGTGCCCGCCGACTCCGGGTCGGCCGCTCGATAGGCCCCTGAACCCGCGCAAGCGACTGCCCTCACTTATTGGCAGTCAGATCAAGACTGTTGCGCGCGCCCTCGCCGCTGCCGCTCTCGCCGTCCTGCCCACCACCTTCAGCGCCGTGCCCACCGCCCAGGCCGCCGTGCGGTGATGCCGCGGCGGGCCTGACTTCACCAGCGCCTGGCGGTGTGATCCAGGATCGCGGCGGCGAGCGGCGTGTGCACCTCTCGAGGAAGGGCGTGGCCCATGCCGGGGATCTCGATGAGACGTGCGCCTTGGATCGCCTGGTCGAGGTGGTGGGGATACGGCGGCGGGTAGACCGGCTCGGCGGGAGCGGAGATGACGAGGGTGAGCACCATGGTCTGGGCGAGCTGCTCGGTGCGATCCAGGTTGGAGACGTCGGCGCGGGCATGCGCGGTGCTGGTGGCGTAGTGCCCGGTGTGCTCGATGACCTTCCGCTCCAGGGCGCGGGCGCATTCAGCGTCGAAGGGGAGCTGATTGCCACCCAGGACCCGCCAGTGTTCGGCCCAGTCCGCTGGCCTTCGCGCCATCCGGCTACACACCGCCAAGGGCCGCAGGTGGCAACAACCTCATCGTCGACTTCCTGTTCAGCCGCCGCTGGCGGCTACTGGATCTCCTCGGAGCAGTACGCCGGCCCGTCAGCCGGACATAAGCCTGTGGAGGGCCGCTGATCTCGTGCACCCGCTCCGTGTCGTCGTCGAGGGTACGGAGACGCTCTTTGAAAGCGGGCACCCGTTTCCGCCCCGGCGTCAGGGGCAGGCGCATCGTAGGGCGTCGACGAAGGGACCCACATGAGCACCGGGGAGAAGGCCAAGGCCACGACCGAGCAGGTTGTCGGGAAGGCTGTCAGGAAGCTGGCCCACGCGATGGGCAAGGACACCACCGCCGCCAAGGGCGCCGCACTGGAGGCACGGGGCAGGGCCCGAGCAACCAAGGAGGGCGCGAAAGACAGCTTCCGTCACTGATCGCCCCCAGGTAGGGCGTGAAACGATTCCACATTGATGTCCGTGCCACCGATGCGCGTCGGGTCTTCGGTGGCCGCCCGTTGTCCTGCACCGTCCGGCCGCCGACCGCCTCGTCGGCCGGCGGGAGTTCTACGTCTTCAGCGCCCCCGACCATGCGGCCCATCGGGTCACCGCGACCAGGGCGCCGGCCGCGACGCTCGGCACCGGCGCCTACGCCCTGGACCCTTCCCGCACGCCGCACACGAGGACAGCGGTGTCGAGCGCTTCGTATGGTGGCGCGGTCCAGTGAGAGTTCGGCGTCAGCCAAGCCGTGGGGGGCGGAGCACGGTGTAGGTGTCGCTCACCGGTGCCTAGCCGAAGGCGGCCCCGGGACCAGCCCTGGAGCCGGCGCGTTCAGCGGAGGTCTGGGACGGTGTCGGACGTCAGATACAAAGCCACAGCCGCCGCACGCGGATCGCGGGCACACCGTCTGCTCATATCACCAACCCCGTGGCTCTGAGCAGACTCAGCATCCGAAATCGCCTTCTGCATCGCCGGCGGTGTCATAGACCCGCAATACATGATCCACCCCGGTCATCTGCAGCACGCGCCGCACCGGCCCGGAGACATTCGCCAGCACCACGACAGCCCCACGCGAATCCGCCTGCCGCCAAGCCTGAAGCAGGACGTTCAGCCCGGCTGAGTCACAGAACGAAACGCCGGACAACTCCAGCACGATCAAGTACTCAGCCCGCGCCATCAGTTCCATGAACTCCGCGCCGAACGCCGGGCCGCTCACGTAGTCCATCTCGCCGCTGACCCTCGCCACCAAGCACCGGCCGGAAGCGCTCACCTCGACCGACGGACCGCCCACAACGCCCTCCCCGTCGTCTCCCCGGGAGACCGCAGCACCAGCACAACAAAGCACCGCCCGAGTGCCCCACCCCGGACGCCATACTCCGCCCTTCACCCCACGGGGCCACACACGTCCAGGCAACGCCCCTGCTGTCCACCGCGGCAGACAACCTGCCCCCCATCACTCGCAGCAGGCCCTTCACTGAGCATCGTCCGCTGAGGGATCCGTGTCGCTGCGGGGCTGTGCTCGCCGGACTGGCGACGCGTGCACGGTCCCGGCCCTGTTTCCCCGTACAGGCCGGGGCCGGGCCTTCTCCGGTTGACCGGCCGGTGACCGGCGGTCTGGGGGGTCTCAGGGCTTCCGGGGCCGTGGGTCAGTACGCGACATGCAGCAACCACAGCGTCAAGCCCACCACGCGCGGGCAAGCCCTGCGGCAACGCGCGAGCCGCACGGCACGCGAAACAGGCTCTGCCGGGCAGTTGCTCCTCAGGACGCTGCTGCTCACCGTGCAGGGCGTTGAGCACCACCAGGCATCCGGTCAAGGCCGGCATCGCCCACTGCGTGTGAGGCGTCGGTGAGGTCGGCGCCGGTGGCGGCGTCCCGCTGGGAGTGGTTGGTGCCGTGCCAGTCCAGGCACATGACGGTCGCGTCGTCCTGCAGGTGGCCGTCGTTGGCATCGACGATCGCGGCGATGAGGGTGCGGGCGGCCTCGCGGGGATGCAGCGCGCGGGTGCGCACGATCAGGTCGGACAGATCGCGGCTGCCTGCGTTGCGCTCCAGCATGCCGTCGGTCAGCATCACCAGCCGGTCGCCCGGCCGCAGGTCCAACGACTGGACCCGGTAGGTGTGAGGGGCAGAGAAACCGAACGGCATGTCGATCTTCGGAGTGATCTCCCGCACCTGGCCGTCCCGCATCCGCAGCGGCCAGGGGTGCCCGGCGTTGATGAACTCAGTCTTGCCGTCGATCAGGCTGATGCGCAGGAGCTGGCCGGTGACGTAGCCATCGTTGCCGTGCTCGCGCATGGCCTGGTCGGCCTGGCGGGCCTGTTCGGCGAGGCCGGCACCCGCCCGCCGTGCCCGGCGCAGGGCACCCACCAGAAGCGTGGCCAGCAGCGCGGCGTCGACATCGTGCCCCATGGCATCGGTGACGGAGAGCTGGACCGTGTCCCGGTCGATCACGTAGTCGAAGGTGTCACCCCCGACGTGGTCGGCCGGCTCCAGCGCCCCGGCCACCGCGAACTGCGCGGCCTCGCACGCCAGCGAAGCCGGGAGCAGCCGGTGCTGGATCTCCGCGGCCAGGCTCAGCGGCATCGTGCGGCGGCCCCACTGGTACACGTCGGTGTAGGACCGGTTGGCGATGACGATGTACGCCAGGGCGTGCGCGGTCTCGCCGATCTCCCGCATCATCTCCGCGTCCGGCGCCTCCGGCAGGAACAGTTCGAGGAGTCCGATAGCGTCCCCGCGGTTGGTCACCGGGGCGACGACTTGCACCAGCGCGCCCTGGCCCTTGTCCTCCACGCTCGGCCGCTGGGTGCGGATCACGTCGTCGTACAGGGTGCCCCGCAGCTTGATTCGCCGGGCAGGTTCATTGGTGTCGACGCTGCCCGCCGCCCCCAGCCGTACGACCGAGCTGCCAGTGAAGTCGGTGATCAGGAACGACACCGACGCGGCCCCGAGGTGCTCTACGAGCATGCTTGCGACCACGTCGAGCGACTCCACAGGCGCCGCAGCCTCCGCCGCCTCCAACGTCCCCGCCAAAGTCATCGCCCGACGACTCCCGCCCCCGGGAGCACGGGCGCCCCGCTCGCCGTCCGGCCCTCTCACAGTCACAGCGACTCCTCCGTTGCTCGATGATGCTAATGACTTCGCCCCGAAAGACGCGGAGAAATCTGTGCCGAGCCCGGTACCGGACAGGTCATGTGCATCACCGGACCCGACTTCTGCCCGCTAACAACACCGTGTCATGTGGCTGCGAGGAGGATGGCTGTGTAGTGCGCGGTGAAGGCGGCGATGGTCAGGGCGTGGAATACCTCGTGGAAGCCGAACCAGGCCGGTGAGGGATCAGGGCGCTTGAGTCCGTAGACGACGGCGCCCGCGGTGTAGAGCAGACCGCCGGCGATAACGAGTACGCCGACCGCGGCGCCGCCGGTGCGCGCGAAGTCGGGCAGGTAGAAGACGGCCACCCAGCCCAGTGCGATGTAGCACGGCGTGTACAGCCAGCGGGGAGCCCCGATCCACAGGGTGCGGAAGGCGATGCCGGCCAGGGCGCCCGTCCACACCGCGGCCAACAGCACCATCTGCCGGCCTGCAGGCAGCAGCAGTACCGCCAGCGGGGTGTAAGTACCGGCGATGATCAGGAAGATGTTCGCGTGGTCCAGCCGCCGCAGGACCGCCTCCCCTCGCGGACCCCACGTTCCGCGGTGGTAGACCGCGCTGGTACCGAACAGCAGACAGGCCGACACCGCGTACACCGAGCACGCCGCCACCGCCGCAGCCGAGCGCGAAACGGCGAGCAGTACGATCCCGCCGACCAGCGCCAGAGGGAACACACCGGCATGCAGCCAGCCGCGCATCCTCGGCTTCAGCGCAGCCGCCGCGCGCTCCACCCCGCCTTCCAGGCCGGCGGCTGTCTGCCCACCAGTCAGTCGGCCGGGTGCGCCGGCAGGCGCATCTGTTGCCGGGGTGCGCAGGGCGTCGGGCGCCTGGGGCTCCCGTCCGCGTGCCGGCGGCTGAGGATCTTCGGCGATCATGCGCTCATATTCTGAATCGGCGGAGGAATTGCGGTCCGGCGCGTCGCCGTGGACCACGGCTCAGGCACCGGCCGTGCGCCGGGATGCGGCGCGGCGGTACTCGGCGTTGATGCGCTGGGCTTCTTCGAGCTGGTCTTCGAGGATGATGATGCGGCAGGCGGCCTCGATGGGGGTGCCCTGGTCGACGAGTTCGCGGGCGCGGGCGGCGATGCGCAGCTGGTAGCGGGAGTAGCGACGGTGTCCGCCCGCGGAGCGCAGCGGGGTGATGAGGCGGGCTTCGCCGATGGCACGGAGGAAGCCCTGGGTGGTGCCGAGCATCTCGGCGGCACGGCCCATGGTGTAGGCGGGGTAGTCGTCGTCGTCGAGACGGCCGAAGGAATCGTCTGCTGTCATCTGACCTCTCTGTGG
>NZ_JBHUQX010000373.1:0-9577 GCF_042674225.1 Streptomyces sp. NPDC056948 | reverse complement strand
GTGTCTTGATTCCGGCTTCTCCGACGGGGCGTATGGCCCTCATCGGCGCCGGTCAGTCTCACTCGTTCGTGGCTCGTCGCGTGCCGGGGTGCCGGGTAGAGCACCTGCCGTGATCGTTCCGCATCCGCCGGAGGCGATCGGCACCATCCGGAGGCGAGCCATGGAACAGACCGCGCTGCGACCCAAGCCGATGCCCGGTCAGGAACCCGACGCGGCGGTGCCGGCCACCCAGGCCGGTCCGGCCCGGCCGCGCCCGCGCGTCGCCCGGCGGCGCGGCCGGCGGGTAGTCAACGCGCTGTTCGCCGCCTTCCTGGGCGCGGTCCTCGTCCTCTCCGGGATCGGCCTCGCGACGGTGGGTGTCACGGCGGCCGTCCCGGGCGCAGTCCTCGACCCGCGAGGGTGGCGCAAGCCGTCGCCCCCCGGCCCCTCGCCGTCCGCCGCCGTATCCGTGCCCGCCGCCGTGACCCTCGGCGTGCAGGTCATGGACGCCGGGAAGCCGGGAGCCCTGGTCGTGGGGATCCATGTCCCGGGCCCGGGGCACGCGGCGGGCGTGGAGCGCGGCGACCTGCTCCTCGTCTTCGGGACGACCCGCGTCGACACGGCCGCCGACCTGGCCCGGGCCGTCGCCCGTGCCCGGCCCGGCTCCGAGGTCAGGCTGACGGTGCGGCACCGCAGCGGCGGCTACGAGCAGCTGACGGTCGTACCGGCCGTCGTCACGTGACCACCCGGAAGTGGCTCGTGAGCCGCCCGGTGTCGTCGAGGACATGGAAGGCGAGTCCGGGCGGCGCGTCCCGGTCGGCGATCTGATCGCCCTCCCAGGGCAGTCGCAGTGTCCACGTCACACCGGGGCCGGAGATCACCGGCCGCCCCGCGAACGAGGTGGCGGCGGGGGTGTGGGCGTGGCCGGTGATCAGACCGGCGATCTCGGGGCGGCGTGCCAGCAGGCCGGCCAGCCGCTCGGCGTGACGCAGCCGGCAGGAGTCGGGCAGTTGGTGGTGCAGTGCCACCGGCGGGTGGTGGAAGGCGAGCAGGGCCGGAAGGCCGCCGTCGAGTTCGTCCAGGGTCGCCTCGATCCAGTCGTACGTCTCCTCGTCCAGCTCCCCGTCGTCGCTCCCGGGCACGCTGGAGTCGCACATCAGCACGGCGCCGTCGTCGAAGACCTGCACGCTGTTGACCGGCCCCTCGGTCCCGGGCAGGCCCAGCAGCGCCTTGCGATAGGGCACGCGGCCGTCGTGGTTGCCCGGGCAGGTCAGAACGGGGAACGGGGCGTCGCCGTCGCGCAGCCCCAGCAGACGGGCCGCCTCCTCGTACTCGGGCTCCGTGCCGTGGTCCGCGATGTCCCCGGTCACCAGCAGCGCGTCGACCTGACCCGGCAGTTCCCACAACCGGTCGCGGACGCGCTCGGCGCGCTCCGTCGCCCGCGCGCTCCCGTCCAGATGCAGATCGCTGATGTGTGCCAGTACGAGCACGCCGCATGCCCCCTCGTTCGAACGACTGATGGCTGCCCATGTAATGGGTGCAGTGAATCTAAGCATTAGATCTAACGGTTGGTAAATCCCCTGCCGTTAGCGCAGACGCTCAGATGAAGTCCGCAGACGGCTCGCGTCGCCCCCTCCGGCCGGGCAGGATGTCTGCCCGTAGCCCCTTCGCCCGTCCTGGGAGGCCCGGATGACCGGAAGCACGGCCGCGCCCTTCACCGCCGACGACTACAGGGCCCGCATGGAGCGAGCCGCGCGTGCGGCCGCCGAGGCCGGTCTCGCGGGCCTGCTGGTGGCCCCCGGACCGGATCTGGTCTGGCTCACCGGATATGCGCCCCCCATGACCGAACGGCTCACCCTGCTGGTCCTCGCCGCCGGACAGGACCCCGCCCTCGTCGTCCCCGCCCTGGAGGCCCCGGACGCGCACAAGGCGGCCGGCGGGTCCGCCCTGGCCCTGCGCGACTGGACCGACGGCAAGGATCCCTACGCCGCGACCGCCGCCCTGCTCGACACCTCGGGCCGGTTCGGCATCAGCGACAACGCCTGGGCGCTGCACCTGCTGGCATTGCGGCAGGCCATGCCCGGCAGCTCCTACATCTCGCTCACCGAGGCCCTGCCGATGCTGCGCGCCGTCAAGGACGCGGCCGAACTGGAGCTCATGGCGGCCGCGGGAGCCGCCGCCGACGCGACGTTCGAGGAGATCCGGAACGTCCCGTTCGCCGGCCGCCGGGAATCCGACGTGGCCGCGGACCTCGACCGGCACCTGCGCCGGCACGGACACGAGCAGGTCGACTTCACCATCGTCGCCTCCGGTCCGAACGGCGCCAACCCGCACCACGCGGCAGGCGACCGCGTCATCGAACGCGGAGACATGGTCGTCCTCGACTTCGGCGGCCTGCGGGACGGCTACGGCTCCGACACCTCCCGCACGGTCCATGTCGGCGAACCCACCGACGAGGAACGCCGCGTGCACGACATCGTGCGCGCGGCCCAGGAGGCCGGCTTCCGCGCCGTGCGGCCGGGGGCCGGCTGCCAGGACGTCGACCGGGCCGCCCGCGCGGTCATCGCCGACGCCGGCTACGGCGAGTACTTCATCCACCGCACCGGACACGGCATCGGCGTCACCACCCACGAACCGCCGTACATGATCGAGGGTGAGCCGCAGCCCCTCGTGCCCGGCATGTGCTTCTCCGTGGAACCCGGTATCTACCTGCCGGGCCGGTTCGGCGTGCGCATCGAGGACATCGTGACCGTCACCGAGGACGGCGGGCGGCGCCTGAACACCACCTCCCGCGAGCTGGTCATAGTGGAGTGACGCGACCATGTCCCCACCACGCCTCCCGAACGGCAACGGCGCGACCATGACCCAGGCACCGACACCCACCGCGGACACCGTCCGCCGGCTGGTCCTGTCCCTCCTCAAGGACGGAAAGGAGACCAGACAGGGCAGGGAAGGCACCGGACCCGACGTCCGGCCCGCCACCCGGGGCGCCGAACCCGCCACCTGGTGGGTCGGCACCCGCCATGTGCTGCGCCTCGCCCCCGACCGCGAGGCCACCGTGCGCCAGCGCCGCGAACTGCGCCTGCGCGACCTCGTCCGCCCGCACATCCCGGTGGCGGTGCCCGCCAGCGTGGCGCACGGCGAGTGGGCGGCCGGGCTGACCTACACGCTGGACACCAAGGTGCCGGGCGGCTCGGGGCAGGAGCACGACGTCTCCGCCGTCGGCGAGGCCGACCTCGCGGCGCTGCTCACCGGGCTGCGCGAGGTGCCGGTCCGGCAGGCCGAGACCCTCGGTGTGCCGCGCGCCGCGCCGCGCTCCCTGGAGGCGCTGCGCCGGGCCGCCGTACGCGCCGCCGAACACTGCGCCGCCGCCGACGAGTTCGACGCCGCTCGCCTGAACCAGCTCACATCGCCCGCAGCGGGCCAGCTCGCCGCCCAGTCCGGGACGGCGGTCCTCACCCACCACGCCCTCACCGGCGGCCACCTCGTGGTCAGCGCCGACGGCCGGGTGCGCGGCGTCCTCGGCTGGGCCGGCGCGGTCGTCGGCGACCCGGCCGAGGACATCGCGGGCCTCGCGCTCGCCGTCGGCTCACCCGCCGCCGTACGCGCCGCCACCCTCGCCGGTTACGGCGCCCGGCCCTGCCTGCGCGGCCTGTGGCTCGCCCGCTGCGACACCGTCGTCCACCTCGCCGAGGCCCTCACGGGCGGGGACGCGGCCCGGCTCGCCGTGTCGCGGACGCAACTGCGCCACGCCTGGGAGCCGATCCTGCTGGAACGTGTGACGGACCTGCGCGAGACGGACGACGACGCCCTGTAGCAGGGCGCCGTCGCAGGCGCGTCAGTCCTGCGACAGCACCACGCCCGACTCTCCGGGCAGCCGCACCACCCCGTCGGCCCCGGGCGTCTCGACCGGCTCCCACGCGGCCAGCACACGCGCGTGCGGTACGCCGAGCGACAGCGCCGCCGGTTCCCGCGCCAGGTTCACCGCCACGAGGACGTCCCCGCGCCGGAAGGCGATCCAGCGGCGCTGCTCGTCGCAGGCCACCTTGGTGTCGGCGAGGTCGGGGTCGGTCAGATCGGGCTGCTCGTGGCGCAGCGCGAGGAGCCGCCGGTACCAGGCCAGCACGCGCGCGTGGGGCTCGCGTTCCGGTTCGGACCAGTCGAGGCAGGAGCGGTCCCGGGTCGCCGGATCCTGCGGGTCGGGCACGTCCTCCTCCTTCCAGCCGTGCGCCGCGAACTCCCGCCGCCTGCCCCGCCGTACGGCGTCGGCGAGCTCCGGGTCGGTGTGGTCGGTGAAGAACTGCCAGGGCGTGCCGGCCGCCCACTCCTCGCCCATGAAGAGCATCGGCGTGAACGGCGCCGTCAGCGTCAGCGTCGCCGCACAGGCCAGCAGCCCGGGGGAGAGCAGGGCCGAAAGCCGGTCCCCCTGGGCGCGGTTGCCGACCTGGTCGTGGGTCTGGCTGTAGCCGAGGAGCCGGTGCCCGGCCACGCGCGTGCGGTCCAGGGGGCGTCCGTGGTGGCGCTCGCGGAAGCTCGAGTACGTCCCGTCGTGGAACCAGCCGCCGCTGAGGGTCTTGGCGAGCCCGCCGAGGGGAGCGCGCGCGAAGTCGGCGTAGTAGCCCTGCGACTCGCCGGTCAGCGTGGTGTGCAGGGCGTGGTGGAAGTCGTCGTTCCACTGCGCGTGCAGCCCGAGGCCGCCCCCGGCGCGGGAGGTGATGAGCCGCGGGTCGTTCAGATCCGACTCGGCGACCAGGAACAGCGGCCGGTCCACCTCGGCGGCCAAAGCGTCCACGGCCGACGACAGTTCCTCCAGGAAGTGGCACGCGCGCGTGTCCACCAGCGCGTGCACCGCGTCCAGGCGCAGCCCGTCGATCCGGTAGTCGCGCAGCCACGCCAGCGCGCTGCCGATGAGGAACGCGCGCACCTCGTCCGACCCGGGCGCGTCCAGGTTGACCGCGGCGCCCCAGGGCGTGTGGTGCGTGTCCGTGAGGTACGGCCCGAAGACGGGCAGGTAGTTGCCGGACGGACCGAAGTGGTTGTGCACCACGTCGAGGACCACGCCCAGGCCGAGCTCGTGGGCCCGGTCGACGAAGCGTTTCAGCGCCTCGGGCCCGCCGTACGGCTCGTGCACCGCCCACAGCGACACGCCCTCGTACCCCCAGCCGTGCGTGCCCGGGAAGGGGCACAGCGGCATCAGCTGCACATGCGTGACGCCCAGTTCGGCGAGATGACCGAGCCGCTCGGCGGCGGCGTCCAGGGTGCCCTCGGGCGTGTACGTCCCCACGTGCAGCTCGTACAGCACCGCGCCGGGCAGCGGCCGCCCCGGCCACTCCGCGCGCCACGCGTACCGTTCGTGGTCCACGACCGCGCTCGGTCCGTCCGGTCCGTCCGGCTGCCGCCGCGAGCGCGGATCGGGCAGCACGGGCCCGTCGTCCAGCGCGAAGCCGTACCGGGACCCGTCGCGCGCCTCGGCCTCGCCCCGCCACCACCCCGGCCGTTCCGGATCGCGCTCCAACGCGCGCGTGACCTCGTCGCACCGGAGCGTCACACGGCCGGCCTGCGGTGCCCACACCTCGAACTGCACGGACGGTTCCCCTTCGTCTGCTCACCGTGATGTAGCCCGTCCATGGTGCGTCAAACGAGATCGATCCGCTGGCGCATCCTCCCTTTTGCGGCGGGTGTCGCAGGGTACGCGCGCGTGGCGGCCGTTTTCCCGTTTTCTGGACAGCCCGGCCGCGCTGCCCGAGAATCACCAACGTGACGTCGTCCTTCGAGTTCAACACGTACCCCGCGCGGCTCTCCGACGTGGAGCGCGACAGGGCGCTGAAGGTGCTCCGTGACGGCGTCGCCATGGGCCGCCTGTCCCACGACACGTTCGTCCGTCGCATGGAACTGGCGCTGGCCGCCCGCCGCCCGGACGAGCTCGCCGTGCTCACCGCCGACCTGCCCACGGAGAGCCGGTTCTCCCGGATGGTGTTCGGCACCGTCGAGGCGGTCTCCGGATTCACCGTGCGGCTGCGCCGGGCCTGGCAGGCCGAGCGGCTGCCCAAGCTGCTGCTGCCCCACCCGGTGCACGGCCATCCGCTGCGCATAGGCCGCGACCCCGCCAGCGGACTGCGCCTCAACCACGAGACCGTCTCCCGCGTGCACGCCGAACTCCGCCACCAGGGCGGCATGTGGGTCCTGCGCGACCTCGGCTCCACCAACGGCACGACCGTGAACGGCCGGCGGGTCGTCGGCGCCGCCCTCGTCCGCGAGGGCGACCAGGTCGGCTTCGGGCAGATGACGTTCCGGCTGACCGGGGTCCGGCCGGCGTCCGGCTGACCTGAAACCGCGGCACGCCCCGGCGCCGGCCTGGGAGTTGTCGCCCGCCGGTCCGCCAGGGGTGGCTCAAATCCCGTTGCCGTCCATGGTGTTGACGTACCCCTGAAGTCGTGACTCACTGTGCGTACGCCAGCTACACCTGGTGAACCGACGGCACCGCATGGGGGAGGTGTGCCCTGCCGCCCCTCCCGCGTTTCCCGACCGTCGACGAACTGGGCGCCCGGGCCGCCGCCCTCGTCGCCCGCCACCCCCGTGACGCCCGGCTGCGCCGGATCGGCACGTCCCGCGCGGGCACCCCCATGTGGCTGCTCTCCGTCGGCCACGGCAGCCGCCAGGCCCTCGTCGTCGCCGGGCCGCACGCCAACGAACCCGTGGGCGGCGCCACCGTGCTGCGCCTGGCCGAGCGGGCCCTGGCCGACGCACGGCTCACCGAGGGCGCCGACGCCACCTGGAACCTGCTGCTGTGCCTCGACCCGGACGGGCTGCGCCGCAACGAGGGCTGGCTCACCGGCCCGTACACCCTCGGCCAGTACTTCCGGAACTTCTTCCGGCCCGGCTTCCTGGAACAGCCCGAATGGCTGCCCGACGGCGCGGCCGGCGCCGCCCTGCCCGAGACCCGTGCGCTGCTCGACGTCCAGGACGAGCTGCGCCCGGTCCTCCAGTGCTCCCTGCACGGCGTCGACATCGGCGGCGGCTTCGTCGAGCTCACCCGCGACCTGCCCGGCCTCGCCCCGCGCCTCGCCCACATCGCCGCCCGGCTCGGCATCCCCCGGGAACTCGGCGCGTACGACGCTCTGTACTGGCCGGGCCTCGGGCCGGCCGTCTACCGGATCCCGCCGCCGCGCCGGGCCGGCCTCGCCGCGGCCATCACAGAGGCGGCCGTCGAGTCGACGTGGTTCCACCCGCACGGGCACGGCACCGTCACCGCGGTCGTCGAGGCGCCCATGTGGGGTGTGGCGGCCGTGTCCGACGGCTCCCCGCCCGCCGACCGGGACGCGGTGCTACGGGCCGTCAGCCACGCCCTGCGCCACGACACGGGGCTCCTGCGGCACCTGCTGGCCCGGATCCGGCCGCACCTCGCCGTCGTGCCCGACGCGGCGCGCCTGCTCGCCCCGGTCGACGACTATTTACTGGTCTGCCCCGGCCTCGCCGACGCCTGGGACCCCGAGACGGGTGACGGCGCGGCCCACCCCCTCCCGCCCCTGACCACCGCCCACCTGGCCGCCCTGCGCATCTCCGGGCGGCGGCTGGTGCTGCGCACCGCGGGGCTGCTGCACCAGCTCGTGCGGGCGGCGGGCCGCGACCCGGCCGGGGCCCTGCCGGAGCTGGACCGGCTGATCGACGCGTGGTGCGCCGACTACCGCGACGGCTGCGGGGCGCGCTGGATCCCGGTGGCCCGCCAGGCGGAGTACCAGACACGCGTGGTGCTCTCCGCCTTCGAACTGGCCGCGCGGCACGCGGGCTCGGTTTCGGGTTCGGGCGCGGGTTCGGGTTCGGGCTCGGTTTCGGGTGAGCCGGAGTGGGAGGCCGGGGCGGCGGTGCCGATGCAGCGCGACTGAACGCCGCAGGGGCCTAGGACGCCCCCTCGCGCGCGTGCAGCGCCGCCGCCACCACCGTGCGGGACTGGTGCTCGACCTGGTGCTCCAAAGGCACCCAGCGGGCGCGAAAACGTTCCGCGAAAGCGTCGCTCCAGGTCGCGACGAGTTCCTCGAGCTGCTCGGCCGCCCGCTCGTCGGTCCCGCGCAGCACCCGCAGCAGCATGGCCGCCGCCCGCAGCGGCACCCGCCGCACGAAGGCGTCCACGCTGCCGACGTACGCCATGGTGCGGTCCGCGGGCGGGGTGTGGACCAGGTCGGCGGCCAGCCCCGGCACCAGCTCCAGACCCCACTGGGCGGCCCGCAGCAACGGCCCGTCCAGGTCCGCCAGCCGGGGCAGCGCGCCGTCGAGCACGCGCGTCACCTCCAGCGCGTCACGCTGCAGCCGGCGCGCGAGCCGGCCGATCGCCGCCGCCGGAGCCGGATGCGGAGCCGGGTCGTCCACCAGGTCGCTCGCCCACATCGGCACCTCGACCACCGCGGTGAGACCGCCGTACCGATGGGCGTGGAACCAGGTGCTGTGCCGCGCGTCGTCCGGCAGGCTCGGGTACGCCGGACCGATCCCGGGCGCGGGCATCACATGCACCCCCGGCCCGGAGGCCGGCCAGCCCGCGGCGTCCGAGGCACCGGTCTCCACCGGGATGTGCAGCTCCGCCGCGGACTTGGCGAACGGCTCGGCCAGCCCGGGCACGTCCTTCGTCAACTGCACCCAGCTTCCGCCCAGATCCGTGCCGTGCAGGGTCACCTGGAGGTAGGGCCGCAGCTCGTCGATGACGCCGGTCAGGGCCAGAGTCTCGGGCGGCAGCCGGTCGGGCGGCAGCACGGACGGCGCCCACTCCGGCTGCTCCGGGCCCGCGGGACGGAAGAAGCCCAGGTGGTAGTCGAACAGGCTGCGCGGCGCCGGCGTCACATGCAGGCTCGCCCCGTCGGGATCCGCGCACAGCAGGAAGTGCCAGGACATGCCGTCCCGCAACTCCCGCTCCGCCAGCACCCGCCGGGCGAGCGCGAGCAGCGTGCAGGAGCCGGTCGGCTCGTTGGCGTGGGCGCCGGCGACCACCAGTACGGCTCGGCGGGCGCGGCCCACGGACAGCAGGTGCAGAGGTCTGCCGGCCCGCGAGGCACCCACCTGCCGCAGGGTGCACACTCCGGGGCGGTGAGCGGTCAACGCCCGGGCAGCAGAGACCAGTTCGGTCACCGTCGGGTAGCGCAGCTCCGGCAGGACACTCACCCCCGTCACATCCGCCCGAGTTCGCAATCGCAGTACCCCACGGCCGTGGTGCGGTGTCAAGAGCACGGCCGGGGAGCCTCCAGGGGGCGCCCGGAAGCACTGACGGCGGGTGTGCGGCAGGCGCCGTGAACGGTGTGGTCCCTGAGGGTCCACCAGGGTCGCCTGAGCGAGGTGATGCAGCCCGGCCTCACTCGCCCACCCGCTCCAGCAGAGCCACCGGCAGTACCGCGAAAAGCTCCTCCACGCGTGCGTGCCCCGTGAACTCACGCCCCGGCTCCAGCACATCCGCCCAGCGCCCCGGCGGAAGCGGCAGCCGGGTGTCCCGCCAGCCGCCCGCCTCCGCCAGCCGCAGCGACAGCCGCGTCACGGCCGTGAGCACCTCGCCGGAGCGGACGAACGCCGCGCAGTACGCCGCCGCGGGGCCCTCGGCGGCCAGTGGCGTGTACGTCGC
>NZ_JBHUQX010000372.1:0-9598 GCF_042674225.1 Streptomyces sp. NPDC056948 | reverse complement strand
CGGTGCGCAGGGACAGGTGGCTCCGCCACATGACCCTGCGCACCGCACGCCGATCGCACGCACCGAACGCCGCTCCTTCTCCCGCGGAGATCCATCAGAAGGACCCTAGGCGGCGCCAGCTCCAGGTCGTGGTGGCCTCCAGCGGCTCCAGGGGCGTGACCAGGCGCGGCAGGGTGTTGAGCCCGTTGGGCGGCCCGGTCTGCGGCTCCACGCACACGGCGGCCTCCTGCTCGTCGTAGACGACGACCCACTCCTCGCGGCTCGCCACTTTCAGCTCGAGCTGCCCGGGCCAGGTCAGGGTGACGTCGACGCCGTCGGGCATCCCGAAGCAGTCGTCCCAGGGGCCGGGCTCGGGGTCGAGGCGGTTGCCGGTGGGCAGGTGGTCGTCGCCGCGCTCCTCCTGCCAGGCGGGTTCGAAGTCGAGGCGGACATCCTGGGCGCCCTCGCCGCCCAGGTTCCGGTTGAACCACGGGTGCCAGCCGATCTGCGCCGGGAAGGACGAGTCGTACGTCTCCACGGACATGGTGAGCGTCAGCGCGTCCTCGCTCAGGGCGACGACCTGGGTGACACGGCCCGGGTGGGGCCAGGGGTCGACGAGCTCGTACGTGATGACGGCCTCGTCCGTGCTCGTGCGGGCGGTGCGCCAGGCATGGTCGCGGACGGTGCCGTGGATGGCGTGGGGCGGGGCGTTGAGGGGCATCTGCCGCACGACGGCGCCGTCCAGGAACCGTCCGTCCCGGACCCTCCCGCACCAGGGCACCATCGGGAAGCAGCCGAAGCGCTCGCCCTGCCGGAGCATCTCCACGCCGCCGATCCGCAGCCCTCCGACCCGGCCGCCGTTGCCCGGCTGCACGGTCACCTCCGCGTCGCCCGCGGTCAGCGTGATGTCTTCGTCACTCACGGGACGACCCTACTGCGGTGATCAAGAGGGCCTCACCCGGAGCGGGGCGTTTCAGCGCCGCCGGCGCAGGGCCCGCACCGCGACGATGGCCGACGCCACCGCGAGCGCCGCGGCGGGCGCCGCCCAGCGCAGCGGGGCCGGGGGCGTCACGGTCTGCGGCGCGGGCACCGGCGCGTACCGCCCGCGCGGCGGGGCGTGGTCGACCTCCTCGGCACTGCGTCCGATCATCGTCCGCCGCGCATGCGCCGCCTCGGCGATGGACTCGGCGTCCTCGTCCCTCTTGGCCGAGGGGGGTTCGGGGACGGGCGCGGGGGCGGAGGCTTCGTCGTCGGGTGCGGTGGACGGGGCCTCATCGGGCGCCACCGGAGGCGGGGCGGCCTCGTCGTCGGCGTCCGGGGTCGTCTCGTAGTCGGTCGTCGCCCGGGGTTCGAAGTCCTGCGTGCCTACGGACGTGGTGGTTCCGGGTGCCGCCTCGGCCAGGTGTTCCGCGAAGCGGTTCAGCAGCCGGACGACGGCACCCTGCACCGCGTCGGCCGGGAGGTCCTTGATCCGCCCGTCCGCGGAGGCCGTGCCGTCGAACGTGAGCGTGCAGCCGTCCTCCGCCTCCCGCAGGCCGATCCGCAGGGCGAGCTCGACCGAGCCGCTGCCGCGCGACTCCTCCGCCTCACCCTCCACGGCGTACGCCCCGTCGTCCCGCCGGGAGACCCGTACGGCACCCCGGTAGGTGACGGAATGACTGCCGACCCGGATCTTCAGCCGCCCGGTGACGGGCTCGGCGCCGGCGTCCTGCTGGAGCCCGGGAACCACCCGGGCGACCCGCGCGGGGTCGTCCAGCACCTCCCTGAGCCGCTCGGCCGGAACCGGAACGAACACCTCGTGCTCCATGTCGACGGACTCTACCCAGCACAGGCGGAAACGCACCCCCACCTCCGGGATTCGCTCCGTATCCGGGTCCGCCCGGCGTATCCTCCGCCGCCCGCCCCCGGCTCAGTACCGCGGATGCACCAGCGTCGAGGCGGGCAGCCCGGCGATCCGCGTCCCCCGCGCCGCCCGCGCCCCCGCCACGAGGGACGCGTCCGTGAGGGTCCGCGGGCGCGGACCGTCCGGGTCGAGGCGTGGCCGCGGGTCCGTGCGGGCGGCCAGGACGAAACCCCAGTCCCGGGGGGCCCGGGTGCGGTCGGCGGGTGTGCGGTCGGGGCCGACGGCGAATCCGGCGCGACGCCCGCCCGTGCCGTACGGGGCGGTGCGAAAGCCGGCCGCGCGCACTGTCGCGTCCACCGTCCAGTACGCCCGGGGGCTGGACGCGACCGGCCCGGCGTGCACCACGAGCCGGCCGCCGGGGGCCAGCACGCGCCGCGCGAGGCCATAGAACTCCTGGGAGTACAGCTTCGTACTCGCCGTGATCCCCGGGTCCGGCAGATCCGAGACGACCACGTCGTACGCCGCCGGGGGCGCTCCGCGCAGCCAGCCGAAGGCGTCCTGGACCGTCACGTGCACGCGCGGGTCGCCGTAGGCGTGCCGGTTCAGCGCGGACAGGCCCGGGTCGGTGCGGGCCAGCCGGGCCACCTCGGCGTCGAGTTCGATGACGTCGACCCGGTCCACTCCGGGGTGGCGCAGCACCTCGCGGGCCGCCAGGCCGTCACCGCCGCCGAGGACCAGCACGCGCGCGTGCCGCCCGGTCATCGCGGGGTGGACGAGGGCCTCGTGGTAGCGGAGTTCGTCGCGTCCGCTGACCCGCAGCCGGCCGTCGAGGAACAGGTCGAGGGGCCGGCCGTGCGTGCCGCCGGTGAGGACGACCTCGTGCACCCCTGTCTGGAGCGCGACGCGGACGTCCCTGCCGTACATCGCCTGCCGGGCGGCCCGCTCGAAGTCGTCGACGAGGACGGCGGCCGAGGCGAGGATCGCGAGCACGAGCCCGTTGGCGAGCAGCAGCAGCCAGCGGGCGCGCCGGGTCAGATCCCGGCGGAACAGCCCGAGCACCAGCGCCCCGCCGACGACCGCGTTGACGGCGCCGGTGAGCAGCGCGCCGGTGAGCTGGCCGAGGAAGGGCAACAGGAGGAAAGGGAAGGCGAGGCCGCCGACGAGGGCACCGACGTAGTCCGCGGCGAACAGGTCGGCCACCGCGCCGCCCGCGTCCTGGCGGCGGATGCGCTGGATCAGCTCCATCAGCAGCGGGACCTCGGCGCCGATGAGCATTCCGGTCGCGAGGGAGAAGGCGACCAGGAGGCAGCGGGGGCCGCTCGCCCACATGCCGCCCCAGTCGCCGGTCCAGGCGAACACGGCGTACAGGGCCATCGCGCTGCATCCGCCGACGAGCGCGAGCGTGGCCTCGACGGCGCCGAAGCCGGCCGCGGCGAGCCCGCGCAGCCGCTTCGCCGCGAGGGAGCCGATGCCCATCGCGAAGACCATGACGGACAGCACGACGGAGGCCTGTGTGACCGAGTCGCCCATCAAGTAGGAGGCGAGGGCGACGAGTTCGAGTTCGTACACGAGTCCGCAGGCCGCACAGACGAACACGCCCGCGAGGACCAGGAACCGTCCGGTGCCCGGCCGGACGGGCAGCCGCGCCGGGCCGCCGGGGCCGCCCGGGGCGCTCCAGGGGGGCGGGGAACCGGGCGGGGCGGGCGCGTGCGGCTCGATCACGCTGCGACGTTACGTCACGTCTCGACTGCGGTTCGTCACCCACACGTGTGGTGCTGGTTTACGGAGGCCCGATATCGGTACGAGATTCGTTTCGCCGTCGGTACAGCGGGAGGGGGACGTTCAGTGGGCGGTGGCCGCCGCCGGCATCCGTACGCCGACTCTCGTACGGGTCGCCACCAACTGGCCGTCCTGCGGATACGCGTGCCAGGTCCGCCAGTGCACCTGCCCTTCGTGATGCTGGGCCAGCAGTGCCGTGAAGGCGTGCGGGCTGCCGGGGAAGACGCCCGCGAGGCCGTGCGGGTGGTCGGAGACGAGGGCCAGCAACTCCTGGGCGCGGCCCTCGAAGGAGCCGGGCGAGAGGACCTCGACCCGGGCGGCGAACTCGTACTCCCAGTCGCCCACCCGCTTGGCGACGCCGAGCGGAAGCGGAGTGCTGCTGCCCGCAATGCACGCCACCGTCTCCGAGCAGATGCCCCGCTCCTCCTCCAGCAGGACCTGGTGGGACGCGCCGAGGAGTCGCAACTGCATTTTGGCGCCCGTCAGTTCGAGGTCCATCGCGGCCAGTGCGGGAAGCGGCTCGCGCCCCAGCGCCCAGGCGAGATCGGCCGCGCGCGTGTCGGTGTAGGAGGTGTTCAGGGTCGTGAGCATGGATCGGCTCCGCAAGCACACAAGGAGAGGGAGGTGGGTCCACCGCGCCCCGGTCGCACCCGGGGGGTTCGGCCCGGATCAACCCGGTCGGCCGGTTTCTGGAAGATGTCCGCAGGGCGTCCGAAGGGCTGCGTTGGTGTTGTAGAGGGAATCATGAACTGTGGCGACGCCACAGCGTTTTTACCCAAGTTCGTAGGGTTTCCATCCCTCAGAGGGCTCTACAGCTCAATTGTTCAACTACGGCGTGCGCCGGTGCCGGGGAGGCGTGCGCCGGTGCGCCGTGGCTCGCGCCCGGGGCCACGACGGACGGGCACCAGGGTCTGCGCACCGCTCCCGAAGTGGCCGTTTGACAGGCGCAGTTGCCGGAGTCACGCCTGGGTACGCCGTCCCATGGACGGAGTTGTCCTACAGGCATGCGAAGTTGTCCGAGACCTCGCGCAGTTGGCCGACAGGCGTTCGACGGATCCGCCGGACGGGAACTCCGGGATCCCGCCCGGTACGGAAGCCCCGGCCTACGGCCCGGCACGGAAGCCCCGGACCGCGGCCCGGCACGGAGACGCGGGGCCCGCCCCAGATGCGGACCCCGCGTTCGGTGGGTGCGGCTTCCCCGTGGGGAAGGCCTGCCGACTGCTGTCAGCTGCCTCCGCCGCCGCAGCCACCGCCGCCACCACCGCCCCCGCCGCAGGACGACCCGCCTCCGCAGGACGAGCCACTGCTGCAGGACGAACCGCCGGACGAGCCGGAGTCTCCCCCGCCGGCCCACCAGCTACCACCGCTGCTCGCCGAACCGGAGGACGTCCCCATCCCGCGACGCGCCGACCGCCCGGAACCGCCCCTGCGGACCCCGGACACCAGCGCCGCGATCAGGATGACTGCGAACACCGCCAGGATGATGCCGATAACCATGGCGTCACCCTCCTTTCGTTTCCCCCGAAGCGGCCCCCCGTGGGCGCCTCGCTCTTGCGTGAACAGGGGATGCCCGGTCCTCGCACGACCCAAAGCAGAGTTGAGGAAGTCCAGAGCTTCGGCGGAGGATGGCCGGCATGACCTCCAGCGCCCGCCCCCTCCTCAATCGCCGGCTCGCCGAGTTCGGGACGACGATCTTCGCCGAGATGTCCGCCCTGGCCCTGAGCACCGGCGCCATCAACCTCGGCCAGGGCTTCCCCGACACCGACGGCCCCGAGGAGGTCAGGGAGGCCGCCGTACGGGCCCTGCGGGACGGCCGCGGCAACCAGTACCCGCCGGGCCCGGGCGTCCCCGAGCTGCGCACGGCGATCGCCGCCCACCAGCAGCGGCTCTACGGCCTCTCCCACGACCCCGACACGGAGGTCCTGGTCACCGCCGGGGCCACGGAGGCCATCGCGGCCTCGCTGCTGGCCCTGGTGGAGCCCGGCGACGAGGTGATCGCCTTCGAGCCGTACTACGACTCCTACGCGGCGTGCATCGCGATGGCGGGCGGGCGCCGGGTGCCGGTCACCCTCCGCGCGGACGAGGAGGAGGGCCGCTTCCGCCTCGACCTGGACGAGCTGCGCGACGCCGTCACCGACCGCACCCGTCTGCTGCTGATCAACACCCCGCACAACCCGACCGGCACGGTCCTCACCCGCGAGGAGCTGGCCGCGATCGCCGAGCTGGCGGTCGAGCGCGATCTGCTCGTGGTGACGGACGAGGTGTACGAGCATCTGGTGTTCGACGAGGCCGAGCATGTGCCGCTGGCGACGTTCCCGGGGATGCGCGAGCGCACGGTGACCATTTCGAGCAGCGGCAAGACGTTCTCGTTCACCGGCTGGAAGGTCGGCTGGGTGACGGCGGCCCCGGAGCTGGTCACGGCGGTGCGCTCGGCGAAGCAGTACCTGACCTACGTCTCGGCGGGCCCGTTCCAGTACGCGGTCGCCGAGGCGCTCGCCCTCCCGGACAGCTACTTCACCGCCTTCCGCGACGACATGCTCGCCAAGCGGGACCTGCTGTCGGCCGGGCTGAGCGCCGCCGGCTTCGCGGTCTACCGGCCGGCGGGCACCTACTTCATCACCACCGACATCCGTCCCCTCGGCGAGAGCGACGGCTTCGCCTTCTGCCGCGCGCTGCCCGAGCGCGCGGGCGTCGTCGCCATCCCGAACGCGGTCTTCTACGACCACCGGGAGGCGGGCGCGCCCTTCGTGCGGTTCGCTTTCTGCAAGCGCACAGAGGTCCTGGCGGACGCGGCAGACCGGCTCCGCAAGGCATTCGTACGCTGACCACCGCCCCATGGGGCCAGTCGTCGGAGGCTGTTCGGTGTCCTTCGGGTGTCGCGGGGAGGCGTGGACAAGGATCACGGTGGAGGTGTCCGGGCCGACCAGGTAGCGGACCCTGCCGCCGCTGGTGATCTCGTACTCCCACTGCTCCAGTTCAGAGCGGTGGCCCGCCACGAGACGGTCGCTCGGTGCACTGCCTCCCTGGCGCCCAGCTCAGCGGCGTCGGAGAGTGCGAGGAACACCGTCGAGCGGAGTCGGCGGCTTCTGTGGCCTCCCGCCTTCTGTGGCGTCCCGTCCGAAGCCGGCCGCATGGTCGGATGACAGGTTCTTCAAAGGTTCTTCATCACCTCCGGCCTACGGTCGGGACGCCCGCCGCGCTCGCGGTCGGGCGGGACGGGAGGCGGGAGAACCGATGAGGACGAACCGGGTGCTGATGGCCGTGGTGACGGTGTCGGTCATGGCGATCACCCTGGCCGGCTGCGGAGGCGAGGACGACCCCCCGAAGGTCCCGACGGCGGGCGGCGGCAAGGCGTCCGGCAAGACGACCGCGCCGAGTGGGGACGACGACGTGGCCGCGTATGTGAATGCCCAGCGCGAGTGGGTGAAATGCCTGCGGAAGAACGGGGTCGACGCCCCCGACCCGGACACCAAGGGGCAGGTCGACTTCGGCAACAACGCGGCGCTGAAGAAGGACACGAAGTTCCTGGACGCCTCCGAGAAGTGCGTCTCGCTCAAGGCGGCCGTCCCCGAGAGCCTCGAGAACGCCAACCAGCCCAAGCTCACCCCCGAGCAGATCAAGGTCAAGCGCGACTACGCCGACTGCATGCAGAAGAACGGCGCCCCCGACTTCCCCGACCCCGGCCCCGAAGGGACCGCGCAGGGCTCCGATTGGAACCAGACGTCGGCGGGAGCCAAGCGTGCCACCCGTGTCTGCGCTCCGATCATCGGCGACCCGGCGGACCAGCCCGCGGGCAAGGGCTGACGATGGCGGAGACGGTTGCGCAGACCGATCACGAGCGCGGGGCGGCTCCCGCGCCGCCGCCGCGCGGTCGGCGCGGGCGGCGTACGGTCCTGGCGGCCTCGGCTCTGGTCGTCGTGGCGGCCGTCGCCGTGGTCGGTGCGCTGGGCCTCGGCGGAGGAGGGGCGAAGGAGGGCTCCTCCGCCCCTCCCCGCTCAGACTCCACCGTCCCGGTCACCCGGACCACACTGACCGAACGCACCACGGTGGACGGCCAGTTGGGCTACGGCACCGAGATACCGCTGCCGGTCAAGGCGACCGGCACCGTGACCTGGCTGCCCAAGGAGGGCACGACCGTGGAGCGCGGCGGCACGCTGCTGCGCGTCGACGACCGGCCGGTGGTACTGCTGTACGGGACGCTGCCGATGTACCGGGAGCTGGGCCTGACCGCGGGCCCCCAGCAGGGCACCCGGCAGGACACTCAGCAGGGCACCCGGCAGGACGCCGGGGCCAAGGGGGACACCCAGGATTCGGGTGACCAGGGCCGCACGGACGAGGCCTCCGGGGCTCCGGACCCCTCCGGATCGCCGGCGCCGGGCGGCACCGGGGCCGGGGCCGGGGCGGCGGCCGGAGGGACCGGGGGCACGCTGCGCGGGATGGACGTCCTGCAGTTCGAGAGCGATCTCGCCGCTCTCGGCTACACCGGCTTCACGGTCGACGAGGAGTTCACCGACCTCACCGCCCGCGCGGTCAAGCGCTGGCAGAAGTCCCTCGGGCTCCCCCAGACCGGCACGGTCGGCATCGGGGACGTCGTCTACTCCGCCGGCAAGGTACGCATCGGCCACGCGAGCGTCCGGCTCGGCTCCCCGGCCACCGATGACGTCCTCACGTACACCGGTACGTCTCGGAAGGTCGTCGTCAACGCCTCGGCGGCGGAGGACTTCTGGGCCGTGCGCGGCGCCGCCGTCACGATCGGGCTGCCCGACGGGAAATCGGTGAAGGGCGAGGTGACCTCGGTGGGGAAGAGCGCGACCGCGCCCGAGGAGGGCGGCGAGGAGGGTGGCTCCGCGACACCGACGGTTCCGGTGACCCTCACCATCAAGGACCAGAAATCCGTGGGACGGCTGGAGAGCGCGCCGGTCACCGTCAAGTACGTGGGGCGGGAACGGGCGGACGTCCTCACCGTCCCGGTCGCCGCCCTGGTCGCCCTGGCCGAGGGCGGCCACGGCCTGGAGACCGCGGACGGCCGGTTCGTCGCGGTGAAGACCGGGCTCTTCGCGGACGGCCGGGTGGAAGTGAGCGGAAGCGCCGTTCGCGAGGGCATGAACGTGAGGATCCCGGAGTGAGCGGAGCATCGGCCGTCGTGGAGTTCGACGCGGTCTCCAAGACGTACCCCGGCGGTGTGGCGGCGGTACGGGACGTGAACCTGAGCATCGGGCGCGGCGAACTCGTCGCGGTCGTCGGCCCGTCGGGCTCGGGCAAGTCCAGCATGCTGAACCTCATGGGCAGCCTCGATCGGCCCTCCGCCGGGCGGGTGCTGGTCGACGGCCACGACGTGGCGAAGCTGACGGACCGTGAGGTGTCAGCGCTGCGGGCCACCCGGATCGGCTTCGTCTTCCAGCAGTTCCATCTGGCGGTAGGGGTTCCGGTCCTGGACTCCGTGGCCGACGGGCTGCTGTACGCCGGAGTACCGCTGCGCCGCCGCCGGGCCGGCGCGGCGACGGCGCTGGAACGAGTCGGCCTCAGCCACCGCGTCCACCACCTCCCGCACCAGCTGTCCGGCGGCGAGCGCCAGCGGGTGGCGGTGGCCCGGGCGGTGATCGGCGAACCGGCGGTCCTGCTGGCGGACGAGCCGACCGGCAACCTGGACTCCGCTTCCGGGGAGGCCGTACTCGGTCTGCTGCGCGAGCTGAACGCCGCCGGGACCACGGTCGTGATCATCACCCACGACCGGGAGATCGCGGCCGGGCTGCCCCGCCGTATCGAGATGCGCGACGGCCGCGTGGTGGCGGACACCGCGACCGGTGCCGCGCCCAGCGAGGCGGTCCGGTGACCGACGACACGACGAACGGCCCGCCCAGGGACGACGCCCCACCGGCCCTGCCGTCCGGCCCCCGCGGGGGCGGCGGACGTGGCCGCGGACGAGCGAGCGGTGACGTCGGTGGCATCGGTGGCACGGGCGGCCGGCTTCGGGCCGCCCGCCTCGGTCCTCAGGAC